>NZ_JBVHIP010000036.1:76171-99962 GCF_055560495.1 Kitasatospora sp. NPDC023176
GCCGACGGTCGGCCCTCCGGCACTCGTACCTCGCTGGTCGCTTCTCCCTTTCGCCACCGGCGCGCCCCTTCGACTCGGGGCGGGTGCTCGCCCGCCCGCCCCCGGGGCGCTCGGACCCGGTGCCGACGGTCGGCCCTCCGGCACTCGTACCTCGCTGGTCGCTTCTCCCTTTCGCCACCGGCGCGCCCCTTCGACTCGGGGCGGGTGCTCGCCCGCTCGCCTCCGAACCGAACGGGCGCCTCACTCCACCCCGATGAGCAGCGGCGTGAACCCCTGCCCGCCGTGGAAGACCACCGAGTCCACCTCCGGCCGCTGCTGGCGGACGTGTGCCACCAGCCGGTCGGCGAGCATCCGGTCGGCGCCCTCGCCGAGGATCAGGGTGACGAGTTCGCCGCCCGCGCCGAGCATCCGGTCCAGCACGCTCTCGCCGACCTCGGCCAGTCCGGCGCCGATCACCGCGACGTCGCCGTCGATCAGGCCGAGCACGTCGCCGGCCTGGCAGACCCCGGCCATGGTCCAGGACTCCCCCTCGGCGACGGCGAGTTCGGCGTACCGGGTGGCCCCGGCGGCGGAGGTCATGGCGACCACGTCCTCGTCGAAGCGGCGCCCGCCCTCGTGCACCGCGAGGGCCGCCAGACCCTGCACCGGCGAGCGGGTGGGCAGGACGGCGATCCGCACCCCCTCCTCGCGCAGCTGGTCGGCGGCGGCCCCGGCGGCGGCGCGCAGTTCGGGGTCGTTGAGCAGCAGCACCACTTCGCGGGCGGCCGAGCGGCGGACGGCGTCGGCGAGTTCGGCGCTGGCCGGGCGGCGGTCCGGGTCGGCGTGCAGGACGACGGCGCCGGCCTGCTCGCACAGCTCGGCCAGTCCGTCGCCGGACACCACGGAGAGCACCGCGCGGGTCCGCTCCTCGCGTTCGCCGCGCTCGGCTGCGGTGCCGGCCCGGGCGGCGGCCTCCGCGAAGTGGGTGATCCGGATCTGGTGCGGGCGCCCGGCCCCGATCCCGGCCTCCACGGCGGCGCCCGCGTCGTCCACGTGGACGTGCACGTTCCACAGGCCGTCGCCGCCGCCGATCACCAGCGAGTCGCCGAGCCGGGCGAGCCGCTCGCGCAGCGCGGGCAGCGCCTCGTCCGGCGCGTCCAGCAGGTAGATGACCTCGAAGGCGGGGTGGCCGGGGCCGGGCGGCCGCAGGTGCACCTCGCAGCTCTCCACCGCCCGGACGTCCCCGCGCAGCGCGACCGGCCCCATCGGCTGCTGCCCGGCGACGGCGTCGGCGAGCGCCCCGAGGACGGCCACCAGGCCGCGCCCGCCGGCGTCCACCACCCCGTTCTCGGCCAGCACGGCGAGCTGCTCGGGGGTGTGCCGCAGCGCGTCCCGGGCGGCCCGGTAGGCGGTGTCGGCGACCTGGGCGAGGCCGTCCCCGGCCCGGACCGCCTCCCGGGCGGCGACCCGGGCGACGGTGAGCAGGGTGCCCTCGACGGGCTCCGCGACGGCCTGGTAGGCGGAGTCGGCGGCCCGTTGGAGGGCGGCCCGCAGCTGTTCGCCGCCGCCGCCCTCGGCGAGCGTCTCGGCGGTGCCGCGCAGCCACTGGGCGAGGATCACCCCGGAGTTGCCGCGGGCGCCGATCAGCGCGCCGCGGGCCATCGCCCGGACGGCGTCGGCCAGTCCGGGCGCCGGGCCGGCGGCGGGGTCGGCGAAGCGGCTCTCCACCTCGGCGGCGGCGGACTCGACGGTCAGGTAGAGGTTGGTGCCGGTGTCGCCGTCCGCGACGGGATAGACGTTGAGCGCGTCGATCTCCTCGCGGGCCTGGCCGAGCGCGCGCAGGGCGAGCTGGCACCAGGTGCGCACGGCCGGGGCGTCGAGCGTGTGCAGCACCAGGTCTCCTCCGGAACGGGACGCCGACATGGCCGGGGGGCGACGGCGAGGGGTGATACCGGCAGGTTATCGGGGGCCGGGGAGGGTCACCGGGGTCGGCGACCGGAGCGATCACTCGGCCGGTCATGGTAGTTTCGTGGGACGGAAGCAAGCGTTGTATGCTCTTCCGGTTGCCTGGAACCGTCCAGGCTCACCCCCTTGTCCGGTCCGGTTCACGCGAGTGTTCTGGTGGGTGAGTGGGTTTTCGAAAGTATCTGATCTGAAGTCTTGGAGTGACTCCTGTGGCTGCCAACTGCGACGTCTGCGGCAAGGGGCCGGGCTTCGGCAACAGCATCTCCCACTCTCACCGCCGCACCCCCCGTCGTTGGAACCCCAACATTCAGACGGTGCGCGCTGTGATTGGGCGTACGCCGAAGCGGCTCAACGTCTGCACCTCGTGCATCAAGGCCGGTAAGGTCTCGCGCTGACGCGCAGACCGGCATGCCGGTCCTCCAGTGAGTCGGTTCATCCCCGGATGAACCGGCTTCGCTGTTTCCGGGGCCGGTCACGTTCTTCCGGACGCACCGGTGATGGGCGGGTTCCCCTGGGAGCCCGCCCATCATCCGTTTCCGGCTAGCGCCAGCGCCAGGCGTGGTCGACCGGGCCGATCCCGGCGCCCAGCGCGAAGCCCCCTGCGATCGCGCCGGTGATGTACTCCTTGGCCGAGCCCACCGCCTCCGGCACCGACTCGCCCTTGGCCAGGCCGGCCGCGATCGAGCTGGCCAGGGTGCAGCCGGTGCCGTGGGTGTGCCGGTTGTCGTAGCGCGGCGCGCGGTACCAGTGCACCTCGCCGGGCCCGCCGTACAGCAGGTCGGCGGCCTCGCCCGCCAGGTGGCCGCCCTTGACCAGCACCCAGCGCGGTCCGAGGTCCAGCAGCGCCTCGGCGGCGGCCCGCATCTGCGACTCGTCCTCGACGGTGCGGCCGGTGAGCTGCGTCACCTCGTGCAGGTTGGGGGTGACCACGGTGGCGACCGGCAGCAGCCGCTCGCGGACGGTGGCCACCGCCTCGGCGGCCAGCAGCGCGTCCCCGTGCTTGGAGACTCCGACCGGGTCGACCACCACCGGGGCGTCCACCCCGGCGAGCAGGGCGGCGACGGTCTCGACCAGTTCGACCGAGGCGAGCATCCCGGTCTTCACGGCCTGCACCCCGATGTCGTCCACCACACTGCGGAACTGCGCCCGGACGGCCTCGGCGGGCAGTTCCCAGTAGCCCTGGACGCCGAGCGAGTTCTGCGCGGTGACGGCGGTGATCACGCTCATGCCGTGGACGCCGAGGGCGAGCATCGCCTTGAGGTCGGCCTGGATGCCGGCGCCGCCGCCGGAGTCGGAGCCGGCGACGGTGAGCACGCGGGGAGGTGCGGTGGAGGACATGGACCCAACCTACCCGCGACGGTTCAGAGCACCGCCTCGGACTCCGCCCAGCGGTCCTCCGGCACCGTCTTCAGCCGGGTGATCGCGTCGCCGATCGGCAGCAGCTCGATGCCGGTCCGGCGCAGCGCGGTGAAGTGCCCGAAAGCGCCCAGGTGGACGGCCTCCACCGCGTGCCAGCCGAAGCGGGTGGCGAGCACCCGGTCCCGGGCGGTCGGGGTGCCGCCGCGCTGGGTGTGGCCGAGGATGACCGGGCGGGCCTCCTTGCCGAGCAGGTTCTCCAGCTCGTGGGCGAGCCGGTTGCCGATCCCGCCGAAGGTCCGGTGGCCGTACTGGTCGACCTCGCCGTGGTCGAAGCGCATGGTGCCGGGCATCGGGCCGGCGCCCTCGGCGACGGCGATGATGGCGAACTTCTTGCCGCGGGCGAAGCGGTCCTCGACCATCCGGGCCACCGCCTCGATGTCGAACGGCTTCTCCGGGATCAGGATGCCGTGCGCGCCGCCGGCCATGCCCGCGGTGAGGGTGATCCAGCCGGTGTGCCGGCCCATCAACTCCACGACCATGACGCGCTGGTGGGACTCGGCGGTGGTCTTCAGCCGGTCGATCGCCTCGGTCGCCACGTGCACCGCGGTGTCGAAGCCGAAGGTGACGTCGGTGGCGTCGATGTCGTTGTCGATGGTCTTGGGCACCCCGACCACCGGCAGTCCGGCGTCGCTGAACAGCTTGGCGGCGGTCAGCGTCCCCTCGCCGCCGATCGCGATCAGCGCGTCGATGCCGATGTCCCGGGCCAGCGTCTTGGCGTTCTCCACCGCCCAGGCGATCCGCTCGCGCCGCACCCGGGCCGAGCCCAGGATGGTGCCGCCGAGGGTGAGCAGACCGGTGACGTCGTCGTGCGAGACCGGCCGGGCGCGACCCTCGATCAGGCCGAGGAAGCCGTCCTCGATGCCCACGATCTCGTCGCCGTGGACGTCCGTTCCCCGGTGCACCACCGAGCGGATCACCGCGTTGAGACCGGGGCAGTCGCCGCCGCTGGTCAGTACACCGATGCGCATGTGTGGTGTGCTCCCGCTCGCAGTGGTTCAGACCACCCGCGCCGGACGGCGGGCGGGCTCGGATGGCGCAAGCCTACGCAAAACGCACCACCGAATCCCGCCCGCCGCACATCCGGAGCGTCACGCGCCGTACCGGCGTCCACTCCGGATCGTCATCGCGCCGTAGCTCACTCGGCGAAGTGGTCCCAGCCGCCGACCCGGTCCCAGGGTGCGCCGTCCACCGTCACCCGGCCGCTGCGCGAGCCCCGCGGGCGACCGGTCACCTCGCCCACCACCCGCCAGCGGGACGGGAGTTGGACCCCGCGCGGGAAGGTCGCCACGATCGCGTGGTCCTCACCACCGGACAGCACCCAGACCAGCGGGTCCACCCCGACCGCCTGGCCGATGTCGGCCATCTGCGTCGGCACGTCGAAGTCGGCGGCCTTGAGGTCGATGTCCACCTCGCTGGCCCGGGCCACGTGGCCGAGGTCGGCGACCAGCCCGTCGCTCACGTCGATCATCGAGGTCGCGCCCAACTCGGCCGCGGCCGGCCCCGCGTGGTACGGCGGCTCGGGCCGGCGGTGCGCCTCGACGAAGGCGCGCGGGGAGCGGAAGCCGCGCTGCAGCACGGTCAGTCCGGCCGCCGACCAGCCCAGCCAGCCGCACACCGCGATCACGTCGCCGACCTGGGCGCCGGAGCGCTTCACCGGCGCGCGCCCCTGGAGGTCGCCGAGTGCCGTGATCGCCAGCGTGACGGTGTCGCCGCGCACCACGTCACCGCCGACCACCGTGGCCCCGGCGACCTGGCACTCGTCGCGCAGCCCGTCCATCAGCTCGGTGGCCCAGGTGGTCGGCAGGTCGGCGGGGGCGACCAGCCCGAGCAGTATCGCGGTCGGCACGGCGCCCATCGCCGCCACGTCGGCGAGGTTCTGGGCGGCGGCCTTGCGGCCCACGTCGTAGGCGGTGGACCAGTCCCGGCGGAAGTGCCGGTTCTCGATCAGGACGTCCGTGGTGGCCACCACCCGGCCGTCCGGGGCCTTCACCACCGCGGCGTCGTCCCCGGGGCCGAGGTCGACCGCGTCGGTGAGCGGTACCCGGGCGGTCAGCTCCCTGATGAGGCCGAACTCGCCGAGCTCGCCCACGGTCCCCTGCATCTGCCGTCCTCTGCCTTTCCTTCCCGGATGGCGCTGCCATCCGGAATCCGGTCCCCGTCGCTCCCCCGCGCGCAGCGTACGCCCTTCGGGAGCACGGAAGTCTCCCCTCCCCGGCCCGCTGCGCGGTAGCGTGGTGATCAGCCTGCCGGTGAGCCCGCATCCACCACTGCGCCAGACCGGGCGATCACGGCGGCGATCCCCCCAACCGGCCGCCGGGAGGTCACCCGTGGTACAGGCATACATCCTGATCCAGACCGAGGTAGGAAAGGCCACCGCGGTGGCCGAGACGATCGCGAAGATCCCCGGTGTCCTCACCGCCGAGGACGTCACCGGTCCGTACGACGTGATCGTCAAGGCCGAGGCCGAGACGGTGGACGACCTCGGACGCATGGTGGTCGCCAAGGTCCAGAAGGTGGACGGCATCACCCGCACCCTCACCTGTCCGGTGGTCCACCTGTAGGGCCCGGCTACCATCGGCGGGTGGCCAGAGAACTCCGCATCCCCGAGGCGCTGACCGGGCTCCCCGCGCCGGTCCGCTGGCTGGCCCTACCCGCCGCACTGACCTGCACGGTCGTGCTGCTGGTCGGCAGTTGGGGCTCGGCCGACCAGGACGTCGAGGTGCCGCGGCCGAGCGGGAAGGCCGCGGACTACTGCCGGACGCTGGCCGCCGCGCTGCCGGCGCGGTTGCTCGGTCACGCCCGCAAGGACCCGTCGCCGGCCTCGCCGTACACCGCCGCCTGGGGCGACTCGCCCCGGGTGGTGCTGCGGTGCGGCGTCGACCGGCCGGAGGAGCTGGACGGCGAGCACGCCAAGGACTGGTCCCCGACCGTCGACGACGTCACCTGGTGGTCGCAGCAGCTCGGCGACGGCGGCTACCGCTTCGTGACGACCATGCGGGCCGCCTACGTCGAGGTGACCGTCCCGGCCGGCGCCGCGCAGAACCCCTTCGACCCGGCGGCCGCCCTGACCGGCGCGGTCAAGGCCAGCGTCCCGGGCTGAGCACGTGCGAGGGGCGGGCCGGAAGCCTCCGGCCCGCCCCCGCGACGCGTACGGCTCCGCTACCGCAGCCCGGTCGAGCGGCGCAGCGCGGTCTGCAGCAGCCGGTCGATCAGCTCCGCGTAGGAGATCCCGCTGGCCTCCCACATCTTCGGGTAGGCGGAGATCGGGGTGAAGCCCGGCATGGTGTTGATCTCGTTGATCATCCAGGAGCCGTCCTCCAGCAGGAAGAAGTCCACCCGGGCCAGGCCCTCGCAGCCGAAGGCCTCGAACGCGGCCACCGCCTGGCGCTGGATCTCCGCGACCTCCCCGGCGGTCAGCTCGGCCGGGATCCGGACCTCGGAGGAGTCGATGTACTTGGCCTCGAAGTCGTAGAAGTCGAAGCCCTCGCCGACCAGCACCTCGGCCGGGACGCTGGCCCGCGGGCCGTCCTCGAACTCCAGCACCCCGCACTCGATCTCGCGGCCGGACACGCCCGCCTCGATGATCAGCTTGGGGTCGTGCCGGCGGGCCTCCTCGATCGCGGCGTCCAGCTCGGCCAGGTCCTTGACCTTGGTGATGCCGATGCTGGAGCCGGCCCGGCAGGGCTTCACGAACACCGGCAGGCCGAGCTCGGCGACCCGCTCGCGCACGGCGGCCCGGCCCTGCTCGGTCTCCCAGTCGCGCGGCCGCACGATCGTGTAGTGGCCGACGCCCAGGCCGTGCGAGGCCAGGATCCGCTTGGCGAACTCCTTGTCCATGCCGGCCGCGCTGGCCAGCACGCCGTTGCCGACGTACGGGACGCCGGAGAGCTCCAGCAGGCCCTGCAGGGTGCCGTCCTCGCCCCACGGGCCGTGCAGCAGCGGAAACACCACGTCGACCTGGCCGAGGGCCTTGGGCGCGCTTCCCGGCTCGCTCAGCAGCACCTCCCGGCTGCCCGGCGAGACCGGCAGCGCGACCTGCCCGTCGACGGCCTCGGCGACGTGCGCCACGTCCGGCAGCCTGCCGTCGGTGATCGCCATCCGGGCCGGCTCGTCGCTGGTCAGCGCCCAGCGGCCCTCGTGGGTGATGCCGATCGGCAGCACGTCGTACCTGTCACGGTCGATCGCCCGGAGAACGCTGCCCGCGGTGGAGACCGAGATCGCGTGCTCGGAGCTGCGCCCGCCGAAGACCAGCGCCACGCGCGGCTTCGGGGCGGACGGGTTCGGGGAGGTCTGTTCGATGCTCATATCGGGTTTGAGACTACCGTGCGAGCTGTTTCCGGGAAGTCAACGCCGGCCCGCGGGGCGCCGGGGTGTCCCGGCCCGGGGCCCGGGCGGGGACGGGCGGGGACGGGCGGGCAGCGCCTCAGCGCCGCTCCGCCTTCGCCGAGCGGGACATCAGCGCCTGGAGCGCCTCCTGGGTCGGCCGCCCGTTGTGCACCACGTCCACCACGGCCTCGACGATCGGCATGTCGACCCCGCTGCGCCGGGCCAGGTCCAGCACCGACTCGCAGGACTTGACGCCCTCCGCGGTCTGCCGGGTGGCCGCGATGGTCTCGGCCAGCGACATGCCCCGGCCCAGGTTCATCCCGAAGGTGTTGTTGCGCGACAGCGGCGAGGAGCAGGTGGCGACCAGGTCGCCCATCCCGGCCAGTCCCGCGAAGGTGTGCGGGTCGGCGCCCAGCACCTCGCCGAGCCGGGTGGTCTCGGCCAGTCCGCGGGTGATCAGGGTCGCCTTGGTGTTGTCGCCGAGCCCCATGCCGGCCGCCATGCCGACGGCCAGGCCGATCACGTTCTTGACGGCGCCGCCGAGTTCGCAGCCGATCACGTCGGTGTTGGTGTACGGCCGGAAGTACGGCGTGTGGCAGGCCGCCTGGAGCCGCTTGGCGACGGCCTCGTCGGTGCAGGCCACCACGCTGGCGGCGGGCTGCCGGTTGGCGATCTCCTTGGCCAGGTTGGGCCCGCTGACCACCGCGACGCGATCCGGGCCGACCTTGGTGACCTCGTCGATCACCTCGCTCATCCGCTTGGCGGTGCCGAGTTCGATGCCCTTCATCAGGCTCACCAGCACGGTCTGCGGCTCGATCAGCGGCGTCCAGGCCGCCAGGTTGTCGCGCAGCGTCTGCGAGGGCACCACCAGCACCGCGAAGTCGGCGCCGGCCAGCGCCTCGGCGGCGTCGGTGGTGGCCCGGACGGTGTCGGGCAGCCGGACGCCCGGCAGGTAGTCGGGGTTCTCGTGGGTGGTGTTGACGGCGTCCACCAGTTCCTGGCGGCGGGCCCACAGCACGACCTCGCAGCCGGCGTCGGCCAGCACCATCGCGAACGCGGTGCCCCAGGAGCCCGTCCCCATCACGGCGCAGCGGGTCACCGGCCCGCCCCCTGACCGTCGTTGCCGTCCTTGGGGCCCTTGGCCCGGCGGCGTTCGGCGATCGCGACGGCGGCCCGCTCGCGGGCGGCCTTGCGCATGTCGTAGCGCTCGGCCGGCGGCTGCTCGCCGCGGACTTCGGCCAGGACGTCGGTGATGGCCGCCATGATGTCCTCGGTGGCGTCGTTGAGCACCTGGGCGGTGAGTTCCATGCCCTGGTACTTGCTCAGGTCCACCGCGGGCCCTGCGGTCACCGTCACCCGGTGGCGCGGGAACAGGTTGAACCTGCCCTTGCCGAAACCGGCCCGGCCGTACGGCGGGATGATCTCGTGGGCGCCCCAGTGCGCGACCGGGATGACCGGCGCACCGGTCATCAGCGCGACCCGGGCGACCCCGTTCTTGCCGGTCATCGGCCACAGGTCCGGATCCCGGGTGAGCGTTCCCTCCGGGTAGAACTGCACGCACTGGCCGTTGTTGACGGCGTCGATCGCGGCCCGGAAGGCCTGGGCCGCGTCGGTGGACTCGCGGAACACCGGAATCTGGCCGGTCTTGCGCAGCATGAATCCGATGAAGGGGATCGAGAACAACGAGGACTTGCCGAGGATCCGCGGCGGACGCCCGCTGTTGTACTGCCAGTGCGCGTAGATCACCGGGTCGATGATCGAATTGTGGTTCACCGCGGCGATGAAGCCGCCCTTCCTGGGAATGTGCTCCCAGCCCCGCCAGTCGGGCTTCACCAAGGCGGTCGTCACCGGCTTCACCAGCACGGCCGCGAAGCGGTACCAGATGCCGTAGTCGGCGTTGCCGAACTTGGCGTACGAGCGGCGGGCCACCCCAGCTCCTTCTCATCCGATGCGGCACGTGGGGTGCCGCGGTCATGGCCTCCGGTGCCGCGCACCGCTGCGACCTGCGAGCGGCGCCCGGGTGCCGGGCGCGGAACAGTGTCGCCCGCCTGCTCACCGGCTGTCGAGCGGCCGCGCCAACCCACCGGGCGGGCGTGATCAAACGCACGTCCGCACAGCTCGGACGGCCTGGCGAGGGCTCCGGCACCGACGACACAATGACGCCGATGACCCAGGACACCGTACGCCCCACCGGGCCCGTCGCGCCCGCCGCACCCGCCGCCGACTGGTCGCTGGTGCTGCCGCTCAAGCCGCTCGCCCTGGCGAAGAGCCGACTGGCCCCGTACGCGGGGCCGCACCGGGCCGAGCTGGCCCTGTCCTTCGCCCTCGACACGGTCAGCGCCGCGCTGGCCACCCCGGGCGTCGCCCGCGTCCTGGTGGTCACCCCGGACGCCACCGCAGGTGCGCGGCTGGCCGAGCTCGGCGCCGTGGTGGTCGCGGACGAGCCCGGCGGCGGCCTCAACCGGGCGCTGGCGCACGGCGCCTCGGCCGCCCTGGCGCTCGCCCCGCGGACGCCGCTGGCCGCCCTCTCGGCGGACCTGCCGGCCCTGCGCCCGGCCGAACTCGCCCGGGTGCTGGGCGCGGTGCCGCCGGACGGCCGGGCCTTCCTGCCGGACACCCCCGGGCTCGGCACCACCCTGCTGGCCAGTTCCGCCGGCCGGCCGCTCGCCCCCGCCTTCGGGGACGGTTCGCGGGCCCGGCACGCGGCCGGCGGGGCGCTCGAACTGCGCCTGGCGGACGTGGAGTCGGTCCGCCGGGACGTCGACACCGGGGCCGACCTCGGCGAGGCCGCGACGCTCGGCCTCGGCCCGTACACCAGTGCGCTGTTCGCGCGTCTGGAGCGCTCCTGACCAGCGGGCCCGCCCGGCCCGCTCGCTATGCTGCTGGCATGCAGGCCACCGCGTTCACCTTCGACCCCGCCACCCGGGCCGGCTCCGTGCTGCTCGACGACGGGACCCCGGTGCCGTTCGACGCGGCCGCCTTCGACGCCGGCGGCCTGCTACTGCTGCGTCCCGGCCAGCGGGTGCGGATCCGCACCGAGGGCGCCGGCGAGGCCCGCCGGGTGGTCTTCGTGACGCTCCAGACCTTTCCCGACCCCGCCGACGGACGCTGATCCCGTCACCGCGCGCTGACGCCGCCGGCGGGCGACGACCCCGTCCCGCCGTCCTCCCCGGTCTCCGCCGATCCCGCGGTTTTCCGCGCCCGGCCGAGGGCTGCCGTCGAATCCTGACTAAGCGCCCGGAAATCGAAAGAGCCGCGGCCACCCGGTCTCCGTAATTCACGGAAGGGGGTGCCGCGGCTCTGAGCCGAAGGCCGTCCGAGGACAGTCGCGCGGGACTTACTTGGCAGAGGTCTTGCGCGCGGTGGTCTTGCGGGTGGCGGTCTTCTTCGCCGGCGCCGTCTTCTTGGCCGTGGCGGTCGCCTTCTTGGCGGTGGCCGTGGTCTTCTTCGCGGCGGCGGTGGTGGTCGCCTTCTTGGCGGCGGCCGTCTTCTTGGTCGCGGTCGCCGTGGTCTTCTTGGCGGCGGCGGCCGTGGTGGCCTTCTTGGTGGCGGTCGCCTTCTTGGCGGCGGTGGCCGTGGTCTTCTTGGCGGCAGCCGTGGTGGTCGCCTTCTTCGCGGCGGCCTTCTTGGTGGCGGCCGGGGCGGCGGCGGCAGCGGCGGCGCGCTTGGTGGCGGCACGCTTGGCGGCCGGGGTCGCGGCGACACCGGTCTTGCCCGGGGTGAGCGAGCCCTTGGGGGCCTTCTTCACCGAGGGGCCTTCCTTCGGCAGCTTCTTGCTGCCGCTGACCAGGTCCTTGAAGCCCTGGCCCGGACGGAAGCGGGGCACCGAGGTCTTCTTGACCTTGACCCGCTCGCCGGTCTGCGGGTTGCGGGCGAAGCGCGCGGAGCGCTCCACCTTCTCGAAGGTGCCGAAACCGGTGACCGAAACCCGGTCACCGGCCACAACGGCACGGACCATGGTGTCGAGCACTGCGTCGACGGCCTCTGCGGCAGCCTTGCGACCGCCCAGCTGCTCGGCCACCGCTTCGACAAGCTGAGCCTTGTTCACGTCTTCCCCTTCGGAAACGGGCGCCGGATGATTCCATCCGTTCTTTTCGCACGTTAGGTATGTATCTGCGGACTTTCAATTACCAAACGCGCGAATCACCCTAGTGTCGCAATGGATTTGCGCGTCCGCGACCTCAGTCGAGCGGCGGGTGCCCCTCGTCGAGGTCATGTACAAAGCGACTCAACCGCCTTGCCGCCTCCGGAAGATCGCGCTTGGCGGTCTCCGTGACGATGAGCAGTTGACGGGTGAGAGCGGTCTTTGCATCGACAGACACGTTCAGCGCATGCACGCGGGCGTGAGCTTGCTTCAACCGCTCGGCCACAAGCGCGTAGAGCGCAGCGACTTCCGGGTCGTCCGACGCCTCAGCTGGTGTTGCGGAGGTGACGTCCGGCCGATCGTCAATTCGGCGTTCGGATCCCCGGCCCGTGGACTCCTCGGACGCGGGTTCGCCGCCCGCGTACGGAGGTTCATGGTGCCGGTGCATGTACTGATTGTGCCATCTACCCGCAGTTGTACTTGCGCGGGGCCCTCTTCCGCAAAGCCGAATGGGCAATCCGGGGAGGACCCGGCGCTAACTCGTGCTCCGGAACGCCGGATGGCCCGGCCCCCCCGAAGGGGAGCGCGGGCCATCCGGTCGATCGTCAGAATGCTTGTTCTGAGGGGAACTCAGGACACCGGCAGAGTACGGGGCTTGAACGCCGGACGGGTCGCCTCGTAGGCGGCGATGTCGGCCTCGTTCTGCAGGGTGATGCTGATGTCGTCGAGGCCGTTGAGCAGCCGCCACCGGACGTTGTCGTCCAGTTCGAAGGGCGCGGTGACGCCTTCGGCCCGGACTTCCCGCTTCTCCAGATCAACGGTGATCTCGGCCAAAGGGTTACTCTCGGTGAGCGACCAGAGGCGTTCCACGGTCTCCTGGGGCAGCATGACGGTCAGCAGACCGTTCTTCAGCGAGTTGCCCCGGAAGATGTCGGCGAAGCGCGTGGAGATGACCGCGTGGAAGCCGTAGTTCTGCAGCGCCCAGACGGCGTGCTCGCGGGAGGAGCCGGTGCCGAACTCGGGGCCGGCCACCAGGACCGTGGCGCCCTGGCGCTCGGGCCGATTGAGGACGAACGACTCGTCCTTGCGCCAGGCTTCGAACAGGCCGTCCTCGAAACCGGATCGGGTGACCTTCTTGAGCCAATGGGCCGGGATGATCTGGTCGGTGTCCACGTTGCTGCGGCGCAGCGGGACGGCCCGGCCGGTGTGGGTGGTGAACTTCTCCATGGCTCAGGCCTCCACGGCGACGGTTGCGGACAGGTCGGACGGAGCGGCCAGACGGCCCAGGACGGCGGTCGCGGCGGCGACCTGCGGGGAGACCAGGTGGGTGCGGCCGCCCTTGCCCTGCCGGCCCTCGAAGTTGCGGTTCGAGGTGGAGGCGCAGCGCTCCCCGGGGGCGAGCTGGTCCGGGTTCATGCCCAGGCACATCGAGCAGCCGGCGTGCCGCCATTCGGCCCCGGCGGCGGTGAACACCTTGTCCAGACCCTCCTCGACGGCCTGCAGGGCGACCCGGACGGAACCGGGGACGACCAGCATCCGCACCCGGTCGGCGACCTTGCGGCCCTCCAGTACGGCGGCGGCGGCGCGCAGGTCCTCGATCCGGCCGTTGGTGCAGGACCCGACGAAGACGGCGTCGACGGCCACCTCGCGCAGCGGGGTGCCCGCCTCAAGGCCCATGTACTTCAGGGCGTTCTCGGCGGCCACGCGCTCCTGCGGGTCGGCGAAGTCCTCGGGGTGGGGGACGTCGGCGCCGAGCGGGGCGCCCTGGCCGGGGTTGGTGCCCCAGGTGACGAACGGGGTGAGCCGGCCGGCGTCGATAACCACCTCGTGGTCGAACACCGCGTCCTCGTCGGTGCTCAGGGTCCGCCAGTACTCGACGGCGGCGTCCCAGTCCTCGCCCTGCGGGGCGTGCGGACGGCCCTTGAGGTACTCGAAGGTGGTGTCGTCGGGGGCGATCATCCCGGCCCGGGCGCCCGCCTCGATGGACATGTTGCAGACGGTCATCCGGGCCTCCATGGACAGGCTCCGGATCGCCGAACCGCGGTACTCCAGGACGTAGCCCTGGCCGCCGCCGGTGCCGATCTCGGCGATGACGGCCAGGATCAGGTCCTTGGCCGTGACGCCGTCGGGCAGTTCGCCCTCGACGGTGACGGCCATGGTCCTGAACGGCGCCAGCGGCAGCGTCTGGGTGGCCAGCACGTGCTCGACCTGGCTGGTGCCGATGCCGAACGCCAGCGCGCCGAAGGCGCCGTGGGTGGAGGTGTGGGAGTCGCCGCAGACCACGGTGGTGCCGGGCTGGGTCAGGCCGAGCTGGGGACCGACCACGTGCACCACGCCCTGCTCGACGTCGCCGAGCGAGTGGATCCGGACGCCGAACTCGGCCGCGTTGCGGCGCAGGGTCTCCAGCTGCACCCGGGAGACCGGGTCGGCGATCGGCTTGTCGATGTCCAGGGTCGGGGTGTTGTGGTCCTCTGTGGCGATCGTCAGATCGGTGCGGCGGACCGTACGGCCGGACAGCCGGAGGCCGTCGAAGGCCTGCGGGCTGGTCACCTCGTGGAGCAGGTGCAGGTCGATGAAGAGGAGGTCGGGCTCCCCCTCCGCGCGCCGCACGACGTGGTCGTCCCAGACCTTCTCTGCGAGTGTCCGTCCCATCGGATTCCCTCCAGCCGGCCGCGTTGCCGGCCTTCTCGTGTCGTCGAGGTCACTGCGTACGCCGCCCGTGCGGAGCGGGTTCGCGCGACCTTGCACGCCGGATCGCTGTCCACGATGCGGACACTCTGACGAGGCCCCATCCTGGATGTCTCCCGGGCTGCTGCATCCAGAGTGGCGCTTTTCCGGCAAGATTGAACTTGCGTCTCGCGGACTGAGACTGCAGTCTTAGGGCATGGACAACTCTAGCGGCGTCGGCGTTCTCGACAAGGCCGCTCTGGTGCTGAGCGCACTGGAGTCGGGCCCCGCCACGTTGGCGGGGCTGGTCGCCGCCACCGGTCTGGCGCGCCCCACGGCCCACCGACTCGCCGTCGCACTCGAACACCACCGTCTGGTCACCAGGGACATGCAGGGACGGTTCATCCTCGGCCCCCGGCTGTCCGAACTCTCCGCCGCGGCGGGCGAGGACCGGCTGCTCGCCACCGCGGGCCCGGTCCTGACCCACCTGCGCGACGTCACCGGCGAGAGCGCGCAGCTCTACCGCCGCCAGGGCGAGATGCGGATCTGCGTGGCCGCCGCCGAGCGGCTCTCCGGCCTGCGGGACACCGTCCCGGTCGGCAGCACCCTGCCGATGAAGGCCGGCTCGGCCGCCCAGGTCCTGCTGGCCTGGGAGGAGCCGGAGCGGCTCCACCGCGGTCTCCAGGGCGCCCGGTTCACCGCCACCGCGCTGAGCGGCGTTCGGCGGCGCGGCTGGGCCCAGTCGATCGGCGAGCGGGAGCCGGGCGTCGCGTCCGTCTCCGCGCCCGTGCGCGGCCCCTCCAACCGCGTGGTGGCCGCCGTCTCCGTCTCCGGCCCGATCGAGCGCCTGACCCGCCACCCGGGCCGGCTGCACGCCCAGGCCATCATCGAGGCCGCGAACCGGCTCACCGAGGCGCTGCGCCGGAGCTGATCCGGCCGAAATCCCCCACCCGCCCCCACTCCCCGCTCCCCCACCGAAAACGCCGAAGGCCCCCGCTCGACTCCGAGCGGGGGCCTTCGAAAGCACTGACCGGAAAAGCAAAAAGACCCCGCCGGGCGGGGCCTTTCCAATTTCTGGCTGGGGTACCAGGACTCGAACCTAGACTAAGTGAACCAGAATCACTCGTGCTGCCAATTACACCATACCCCAACACAAAGCAAGGGCCGATGGGCATGTCCTTTGGGAAGAACACAGCCACCGGCTTCCTGCTCTGAAGTACCCCCGACCGGATTCGAACCGGCGCTACTGCCGTGAGAGGGCAGCGTGCTAGGCCGCTACACAACGGGGGCATCCTGGCGATCCCTTGCGAGATCAGTACCCCCGACCGGATTCGAACCGGCGCTACTGCCGTGAGAGGGCAGCGTGCTAGGCCGCTACACAACGGGGGCTTTCCAGGCGGTCCCTTGCGGGACCAGTACCCCCGACCGGATTCGAACCGGCGCTACTGCCGTGAGAGGGCAGCGTGCTAGGCCGCTACACAACGGGGGCTTGGATCTTCACTTGTACTGCGATGCGATCGTTGCCGATCGTACTGCGCTGGGGTACCAGGACTCGAACCTAGACTAAATGAACCAGAATCACTCGTGCTGCCAATTACACCATACCCCACCAGAGTTGAGCTCCTGTGAGCCCCTCTCAGGCGTTGCGCCTCTCGATCGGTCCCGGTCCGCGGGGCTTTCGCTCCCTCGTCCGTTCCCTCCCGGGCGGCGCAGAAAGAACATTACCCGACGTCTGCCCTGGCTCCAAAATCGATAACCGCAGGCAGCGGCCGGGAGGCCGTCCGGTGACCTCCGGGTGCGCCGCGGGCCCGGCACGGAGCCGGGCCCACGGGCTGCTCAGCGGCCCACCGGGACGAGTCCCGGGTGGTTCCTAGGCGGTTCCTAGGCGGCCGGCAGGGCGTCCAGGGCGGAGCGGAGCCGGCGCAGCGTCTCGGGGCGGCCGAGCAGCTCCATCGACTCGAACAGCGGCGGCGAGACCCGGCGGCCCGTGACGGCCACCCGCAGCGGCGTGAAGGCGAACTTGGGCTTGATGCCCAGGCCCTCCACCAGCGCCTCGCGCAGCGCGGCCTGGATCGGCTCCGGGGTGAAGTCCGCGAGCTCCTCCAGCGCCTTGACGCTGGCCTCCAGCACCGGACGGGCGTCCGCGGTCAGCACCTTGGCGGCGTCGTCCGGATCCACCGCGAAGTCGGCCGGGTCGACGAACAGGAAGCCGGCCATGTTCACGATCTCGCTGAGCACGACCATCCGCTCCTGGGTGAGCGGCGCGATCCGGGCCAGCAGGTCCAGCTGCTCGGCGGTCGGCTCGGCCGGCAGCAGGCCGGGGGCCTGCAGGAACGGCACCAGGCGCCGGACGAAGTCCTCCGGAGCCAGCCGGCGGACGTGCTCGGCGTTGATCGCCTCGCACTTCTTCAGGTCGAAGCGGGCCGGGTTGGAGTTCACCTTGGCCACGTCGAAGGCGGCGACCATCTCGTCCATGTCGAACAGGTCGCGGTCCTCGGCCAGCGACCAGCCCAGCAGGGACAGGTAGTTGAGCAGGCCCTCACGGATGAAGCCGCGCTCGCGGTACAGGTTGAGCGAGGACTGCGGGTCGCGCTTGGAGAGCTTCTTGTTGCCCTCGCCCATCACGTACGGCAGGTGGCCGAAGCGCGGGGTGGTGCCGTCGCCGACACCGATCTCGGCGAGCGCCGCGTACAGCGCGATCTGCCGCGGGGTAGAGGACAGCAGGTCCTCGCCGCGCAGCACGTGGGTGATGCCCATCAGGGCGTCGTCCACCGGGTTGACCAGGGTGTACAGCGGGGCGCCGTTGGCCCGGACGATGCCGTAGTCCGGCACGTTCTCCGGCTCGAAGGTGAGCGTGCCGCGCACCAGGTCGTCGAAGGAGATGGTCCGGTCGGGCATCCGGAAGCGCACGATCGGCTCGCGCTTCTCCAGCTTGTAGACGGCGACCTGGTCGGCCGTCAGGTCGCGGCAGTGGCCGTCGTAGCCGGAGGCCTTGCCGGCCGCGCGGGCGGCCTCGCGGCGGGCGTCCAGCTCCTCGGTGCTGCAGTAGCAGTGGTACGCGTGGCCGGCCTCCTGCAGGCGGCGGGCGACGTCGGCGTAGATGTCCATCCGCTGCGACTGGCGGTACGGCGCGTGCGGGCCGCCGACCTCCGGGCCCTCGTCCCAGTCCAGGCCGAGCCAGCTCATGGCCTCGAGCAGCTGGCCGTACGACTCCTCGGAGTCGCGGGCGGAGTCGGTGTCCTCGATCCGGAAGACCAGCTTGCCGCCGGTGTGGCGGGCGTAGGCCCAGTTGAACAGGGCCGTGCGGACCATGCCCACGTGGGGGTTGCCGGTCGGGGACGGACAGAAGCGAACCCGGACGGCCGGGTCAGTGTTAGCCACGCTTGATCACCTTGTTGGTGAGAGTGCCGATGCCTTCGATGGAGACGGCGACCTCGTCGCCGACATTGAGGGGGCCCACCCCTGCGGGCGTGCCGGTGAGGATGACGTCGCCGGGCAGCAGCGTCATGGCCTCGGAGATGTGGACGACCAGCTCGGCGACCGAGCGGATCATCAGGGAGGTGCGACCGGCCTGGCGGAGCTCGCCGTTGACCGTGCAGGTGATGGCGAGGTCGGCCGGGTCGAGGTCGGTCTCGATCCACGGGCCGAGCGGGCAGGCGGTGTCGAAGCCCTTGGCCCGGGCCCACTGGCCCTCGCGCTGCTGGACGTCCCGGGCGGTGACGTCGTTGGCGCAGGTGTAGCCGAGGATCACCTCGGGCACCCGGTCCAGCGGCACCTCGCGGCACATCCGGCCGATCACCACGGCGAGTTCGGCCTCGTGGTGGACGTCCGAGGAGAACGGCGGGTACGCGATGTTCTCGGTCGGGCCGATCACCGAGGTGGACGGCTTGAAGAAGGTGAGCGGGACGTCCGGGACGTCGTTGCCCAGCTCCGCCGCGTGCGCCGCGTAGTTGCGGCCGACCGCCACGATCTTGTTGGGGAGCATCGGGCTGAGCAGCCGGACGTCCCGGAAGCGGTAGCTCTCGCCGGTGGGCTGGGGTTGGCCGAACGGGTGGCCGGCCAGCTCGTGGACGACCAGCGAGTCGGGCTGGGAGGCGTCCCCCTCGACCACGCCGAAGGAGACGCTGCCGGCGGCAGGACTCCCCTCCCGGACGGAAAACCTGGCAATGCGCACGGCTGGGCTACCCCTCGCTTCGTCGGCCGCCCGGGGCGCCCCCGGGCGCTGCTGGGCGCCTCGCCCGTCACGGGCGCGGCCCCGTCAATCGTCGCCCAGGCTATCGCGTGGGGCCTCCGGTGACCGCTTTGCCCCTGTTCAGCGCGGTTGGGGTGGAACCGCCCCGACCCGGGGCCGGAGCCCCCGGCGGCGAGCGGGCGGGAAACGGCCGAGGGCGTGGTGGCCCCCGCTGATGCGGGGGCCACCACGCCCTCGGCGGCGCCGGGTCGGTCAGGCCAGCGGAGCGACGACCGGGGCGACCATCAGCTGGGTGCGGCGCGGGTTGGCGGTGCTGCCCGGCAGTTCGGTGGCGTACGTGACGACGTCCTCGGCCTTGCGGGCACCCGGGATCGCGCTGAAGTCCTCGACCGAGGCCAGCGTGGTCCGGCGCGGGTTCGCCGTGGAGCGGCAGGGCAGCGTGGACTTGGTGGCCTTCTTCGCCAGGGACATCGAGAGCACCTCGTGGTCGTGGCCGGGCGGATCGCCAGGGATTCCGCGCCGGCCTGCGTGATTCCGATTGATTCGGAGGGGTTCTGGGCAGGCTGATCGGGGCCGTGCTCCGGAGACAGCCCAGGTTACGAGATCTCATTCCACAGAGGCCGTGACCAAAGCTACACATTAGTCTGTGATTTTGCTCACAGATTTATGCACAAATCACGAATATCCGACATATCGCCGCATCGGAATTACCCGACATTACGCCCACAACGGGCATTTCGGCAGGTCTGCGACTCTTGTCGATCTCGGGTCACGTTGGCATGTATCCGGCGAGTGTCCGAAAAAGGCGGTATTCCGGTCCCGTTACCGCACAGTCAGTGAGATTCCGCATGCGGTCGGTAGTACCCGGCGACAGGTTCCAGCGGCCCTTGTTGGGATTCCCTCGCTGTGCTGGAATGCCACGGACCGTGGGTAGGGAGCAGTCCACCCCGGCGACCCGCTCTCCCGGACCGGCCGGGGTGCGGACGAACTCGACACCGTCCAGGCCGTGGCGACGCGGCGGGACGCCCGGTCCAGAGGTTGCGACGCCAGTGCAGGGACGTTTCAAAAGGGGTAGCGGCGCTGCGGGTGACCCGGAGTCGCGCGAGCCTGTGGCAGCCCCTCAACAGGCGGCGGCCCCCGGCGGCCCGACCGACCCCGTGACGCCCGAGGCCTCCGGCCGCCCGGACGAGGACGGCCAGGACCGGAAGTCCGCCCGGGACAAACTCCGGACCACCCTGACCAGGCGCCGCGCCACCGGTCTGAGCCGGCTCGCGATGCGCAACTGGCGCATCCGCACCCGGCTGATAGCCCTGCTCGCGCTGCCCATCCTGGTCTCGCTGGTCCTCGGCGGCCTGCGCATCCAGACCTCGCTGGAGAACTCCCAGCAACTCGCCCAGATGGCCAACCTGTCCGACCTGGCCAAGAAGGCGACCAACCTCGCGGACGCCCTGCAGACCGAGCGCGACATCAGCGCCGGCTACATCACCAACCGTCCGAACGACCCGATGGACGACGAGATCGTCGCCGCCCGCAAGTCCACCGACGACCTCAGCCGCACCTTCACCGCCTCCTCCGACAAGTTCGAGAACCTCGAACTCTCCGGCGGGAAGGCCCTGCTGTTCCAGATCCGCAAGGACCTGAACTCGATCGCGGACGCGCGCAACACGCCGTACCAGAACAACCAGAACATCCAGGCGACGATCACCGCCTACGACGTGATCATCCGCGACCTGCTGGGCATCACCCAGGACATCGCGCTCGCCTCGAACAACAAGGACCTGCTGGTCGCCACCCGCGCCCTGCAGCAGTTCTCGCTGGCCAAGGACGCCACCTCGCAGCAGCGCGCGCTGATCAGCGCCGGTCTGGCCAACCCCAAGGCCCCCGACCTGAGCGCGAGCGACGAGTCCTTCGGCATCCGCCTGCGCACCACGTACGACAACGCGCTCACCAGTTTCAACAACATCTACACCGCGCACGACCTGGACAACCTGCGCGGGCAGCTGAGCTACAACAACGTGGTCGCCGAAGCCGACCGCTACTCGCGCTCGATCCTCCAGCCGGGCGGCATCCACCAGACCGAGGCGGTCTCGTACAAGGACTGGTACGAGAAGGCCACCACCAAGATCACGGCCGAGCGCCGGATCGAGTCCAAGCTGATCGAGGACCTCGACGGAAAGGCCCAGGACCTCCAGTCCCAGGCCGACACCGAGGCCCTGATCATCGGTGCCGCCGTCGCCCTGACCCTGCTCGTCGCCCTCGGCGGCGCCGGTCTGATCGCCCGCTCGATGGTGCGCTCGCTGACCCGACTGCAGACCGCGGCCGAGGACGTCGCCGAGCGCCGCCTGCCCGAACTGGTCAAGACGCTCTCCGAGAGCGACCCGCACGACGTCGACACCACCGTCGAGCCGGTCGCCGTCGACTCGACCGACGAGATCGGCCACGTGGCGCACGCGTTCGACATGGTGCACAGCGAGGCCGTCCGCCTCGCCGCCGAGCAGGCCCTCCTGCGCGGCAACATCAACGCGATGTTCACCAACCTCTCGCGCCGCAGCCAGGGCCTGATCCAGCGCCAGCTGTCGCTCATCTCCGAGCTGGAGAGCCGCGAGGCCGACCCGGACCAGCTGGCCAACCTGTTCAAGCTCGACCACCTCGCGACCCGCATGCGCCGCAACGGCGAAAACCTCCTCGTCCTCGCCGGTGAGGACCCGGGCCGCCGCTGGACCAGGCCCGTCCCGCTGGTCGACGTGCTGCGCGCCGCCGCCTCCGAGGTGGAGCAGTACGAGCGCATCGAGCTCGCCGCCGTGCCGTCGGCCGAGGTCGCCGGCCGCGTCGTCAACGACCTCGTCCACCTGCTCGCCGAGCTGCTGGAGAACGCCACCTCGTTCTCCAGCCCGCAGACCCGCGTCCGGGTCACCGGCCACGCCCTGCCGGACGGCCGGGTGCTGGTCGAGATCCACGACACCGGCATCGGCCTCAGCCCGGACGACCTCGCCGAGATCAACGAGCGCCTCGCCAACCCGCCGACGGTGGACGTCTCGGTCTCCCGCCGCATGGGCCTCTTCGTGGTCGGCCGCCTGTCCCTGCGACACGGCATCCGGATCCAGCTCCGCCCCAGCGACTCCGGCGGCACCACCGCGCTGGTCATGCTCCCCGTCGACGTCACCAACTCCGCCGACCGCCGCGCCCCCGGCCGCCCCGGCCCCGGTGGCCAGGGCAAGCAGCAGCGCGGGGTCGCCCCGACGCCGCGCCAGCAGCGCCAGGTGCCGCCCGGCCGCCAGAACGGCCCGGCCGCGCTCGGCCAGGGCCCGGCCGGCGGTGCCCCGCAGGGCGGGCGTCCGCAGCTCGGCCAGGGCGGTCCGGCCGCCCCGGCGGCTCCCGGTGCGCCCGGTGCTCCCGCCGCGCCGAACGGCCCGGGGGCGCCCGGCGGCCGGGCCGGCGGGCTGGCCGGACTGCCGACCCGGCAGGTCGGACAGTCGCTTCGCGAGAACCCCGTCCTGCCGGGCCAGCCGGCTCCGGGCCAGCAGGGCCAGGGTCAGGGTCAGCAGGGCCAGGGTCAGGGTCAGCAGGGCCAGGGTCAGCCGGGCCGACGTGGCCAGGGCCGACCGGCCCCCGCACCGCAGGCTCCCGCCCAGCAGGGCCCCGGTCAGCAGGGTCCGGGTCAGCAGGGTCCGGGTCAGCAGGGCCCCGGTCAGCAGGCTCCGGGCCAGCAGGGCCAGCAGCAGCAGTCGCCGCAGGGCGGCCTGCCGCAGCGCGCCCCCGGCCGTCAGGGTCCGCCGCAGGGCTCGCCGCAGGGCGCCCCGAACGGCCTGCCGCGCCGCGGCCAGGGCCGCCCCGGCCAGGAGCGTCCGCGCCCGGCCGGCGAGGCCAACGGCGGTCCGGGCGCTCCGGCCCCGCGCACCGGCGAGCAGCCGCAGCACGGCCGTCCGGGCGGTCCCGGTGCCCCGCAGCAGCAGGGCGCCCGGCCCGGCAACCGTCCGCAGGACGGCCTGCCGCAGCGCGCCCCCGGCCGTCAGGGCCCGCCGCAGGGTCCGCAGGGTCCGCAGGGTCCGCAGGGTCCGGGTCAGCAGGGCCGACCGGCCCCGCAAGGCCAGCAGGGCCAGCCGGGCCAGCGCCGTCCGCAGCGCCCCGGCCCGGACGCGCCGCCGCAGGGCCGCCAGCCGCAGCTGCCCCCGCAGCAGCAGCCCCAGCCGCTGCCGTCGGCCGAGCCGGCGCCACTGGAGAGCACCCAGCAGTTCGCCCGGCCGCGCTTCGAGGCCAGCCAGATCGACCCGCGTGACCCGCTGGGCCTCGGCCTGGTGGAGCCGGTGCTGCCGAGCGTGCCGAACCCGGCCCAGCCGCAGCCGGCCCCGCAGCAGCCGGCCCCGCAGCAGCAGCCCCAGCCGCAGCGTCAGGAGCCGATGGCGCTGCCGACCGGCCCGTCCGACGCCACCGGCGAGCAGCCCTGGTACCCGCAGCCGCAGGACCAGCAGCAGACCCGGCCCCCGGCGTACCAGCCGCGCCGGCCCGGCACCGCCGCACCGGAGTTCCAGGAGCCGGGCCGTCCGCAGCGGGCCCCGCGGCAGCAGCCCCGGCAGGCCCCGCAGGCCCAGGCACCGCAGCAGCAGGCCCCGCAGGGCCAGCCGGGCCAGCCGGGCCAGCCGGGCCAGCCGGGCCAGGGTGACGCGCCCTGGCGCCCGTCCGCGAACGACGAGCGCTGGCGCCGGGCCGAGCAGGTCCGCGAGCCGTCGACCAGCGGTGTCACCATGTCCGGTCTCCCCCGGCGGACCCCGCAGGCCAACCTGGTCTCCGGCACCGCCGAGGCCTCCCCGCTGACCGGTCCCCAGGTCTCCCGCGCCCCCGAGGAAGTCCGCGGCCGGCTGACCAACCTGCGCCGCGGCATCCAGCAGGGCCGCCGGGCCGGGGCCGAGCAGGCCGCCAACCAGCCGGGCTTCCAGCATGGTGCCCAGCAGCCCGGATTCGATAGTTTCGGTGGCCGGAGCGACGGCAACGGCGCAGATCACCAGGAGCGTTGAGTTGAACCAGATGAGCCAGGCCGCACAGAACCTGAACTGGCTGATCACCAACTTCGTGGACAACACCCCCGGGGTGTCCCACACCGTGGTGGTCTCCGCGGACGGCCTCCTGCTGTGCATGTCGGAAGGCTTCCCGCGCGACCGCGC
>NZ_JBVHIP010000037.1:0-90387 GCF_055560495.1 Kitasatospora sp. NPDC023176
CACGCCCCTCTCCGCAGCCACCCCCTGCGCCGCCCCCTTCCGCAGCGCGTCCCTCTCGCCTGGTGGGGAGGGGGTGGGTGGGTGGGGGAGGTGGGTGGGTGGGGGAGGTGGGTGGAGGGGGGAGGTGGGTGGAGGGGTGCGGGGGGGGTGGGTGGGTGTGGGTGGGTGTGGGTGGGTGTGGGTGGGGGGTGCCGGGGGTGGGTGGGTGCGGGTGAGGGTGAGGGGGTGTTGCGGGTGCGTGGGCTTCGCTCTGGCGGGCCCGCTGGGGTGGGGGTGGCGGCCGGGGGACCGGGCAGCGGTCCCCCGACCGCCGGATCGGGGTGCGGCCCGCCCTGACTGCGGGAGGGCGGGCCGCACGTTCCGGGCCGGCCGGGCCGGGGGCGCGTCCGGGGTGAGCGCCTGCCGGTCCGGCCGGGAGCCGGCCGGGTGGACGGTGGGCACGGGGGAGCCGACCGGCCACCCGGAGTCTTCGGGTGGTTGTGCGTCCTGCGGGTGGTGCGGGGTGGTGCGGTCCGGGTGGGCGGCGAGCCCGGGGGGAGTCGCTCGCCGCCCACCCGGAGTTCTGGGGGTCATCTCCGGGCCGGCTGGTCGTCCTCGGAGGGGCCGGTTCTGCTCGGACGGATGTCCGGCAGGGTGGGGGCGCCCGTCGGGGGCGGGATCACGCCGCCCTTGCCGGGCTTGGCGCCGTTGCCGCCGCCGTTCTGGCTGTTGCCGTTGCCCTTGCCGGAATCGCCGCCGGAACCGCTTCGGCCGGGGGCGCTCGGCTGGGCGCCGGCGCCCTGGTGGTCGCCGTCCTGGTGGTCTCCGTCCCGGTGGCCGAGGGCGCCCTCGCAGTAGTCCTGGACGCCGTCGGCTCCGCCGGCCGCCGCGATCAGCGGGGCGAAGAGCGGGTCGGCGGCCAGCCTGCCGGGGTGTTCGCCCTTGCCCGTACGGTCCGCGAAGTTCTGGCAGAGCGGGAGCAGCGCGGTGGGCGGGGCGGGGTGCTCGGCGTGCCCGCCGGTGGTGGGAACGGCGGGCGAGGCGGGGCCGGACGGGACGGCTCCGTGCGGGTCCGCGGTGCCACCGGTGGACGGCCGGGCACTGCCGGACGGGGGCGCGGAGGAGGCGGTGCCGGTGTCGGCGGAGGCGCCGAGCGGGGTGCCCGGGGTGGCCACCGCGTGCTCGGGTTCGGACGGGCCGCCGCCGAGACCGGACGGCAGGTTGCCGGTGCCGGCGGCGACCGCGACCCCGCACAGCGCGGTGGCGCCGAGCACGGCGGCAGCGGCCTTCGTGCTGAAGGCCCTGGCCAGCGCGGCGGTTGCCATCGATCGTCTCCGGACGGGGGTCACTACGGGGTCGGGCGTGAGACTCGCCGCCCGGAACGCGGCCAGGGCGGTCTCCTCCCCGGCCAGTTCCGCGGGCGTCGCCGGGGCGGCGGCCGCGGCCAGTACCCGGGCGAGCTGCCCGGGACCATCCGGTCCGGTGAGCGAGGCGTCCTGCCCGGCCGACGGGCCGCCCACGGCACCGCCGAGCAGTTGCTCGGCGGCATCACGGTCGATCCGACGGGATCGGTTGGTGCTCATCTCATGTCCTTCAGCGTCGCGGCCCGGCGTTCTGTCACACCCTGGGGAGAAGTTTTTTTCGCGGGCTGTTCCGCGGGTCGTCCGGCGGCGGTCCCGGTGCCCGGTTCGGCCGGGCGGGCGGCCGGGATCCCGGCTCCGGCGGAGAAGGGCTGGTCCAGGAGCTTGGCGAGTCGGCGCAGGCCCCGGTGGGCGGCCATCCGGACGCTGCCGGCCCGCTTGCCGAGCACCCGGGCGGCGCTCTCGGCGTCCAGTTCCATGACCACTCTCAGCAGCACCGCCTCGGCCTGGTCGCGGGGCAGCCGGGAGATCAGCGCCAGGGCGTCGGCGGTGCCGACGGTGGCGAGTGCGGCGCGGGCGGTGTCGTCCCCGGCGGCCTGTTCGACCAGGTACTCGAAGGGGAGGTCGGCGACCGGGCGCCGGCGTCTGGCGCGCAGGTGGTCCATCGCCCGGTTGCGGGCGACGGTGGCCGCCCAGCCGCGGAAGCCGTCGCCGTCGCCGGAGAAGCCGCGCAGGTCGCGGGCGATCTGCAGCCAGGTCTCGGAGGCGATGTCCTCGGCGTCCTGCACGTCCTCGGGCCGGCCTCCGACGAGCACTCTCAGGTAGCGCAGCAGGCCCGGCTGGACGGTCCGGAACAGCAGCCGGAACGCCTGTTCGTCCCCCTCCTGGGCGGCGCGGACCGCCTCGGTCAGGTCGGTGGGAGCGGGGCCCCCGCCCGGGGGTGGGCCGGCGGGAGGTACTGGTCCGGACCGGCCGAGGGGGCTGCCGGTGCCCGCTCCGGGGCGTTCTGCACTCTGCACCCGCCACATGATGCGCCATCCGGGGGAACGGGTCGGCGCCGGTCGAAGGACCGGACCGGACGGGGCCAAGGTCCCGCCGACGGCTGCCGTTCGCCCGCAGCCCCGGGAGGCCGCCCCCGCCTACGTTGTCGGTAGGCGAATCGATCCGGGCCCCGACCCGCCCGGACGCCGGGCCCGCCGACGCGCCCGACCACGCCGCCGTGACCCCGCGACCCCGCCGCGCCCGTTTGGTCCGACGCCCGCCCGAGCCCGTTCGGGCGGGCGTCGGTCCGGGCCGCCCCGGCCGGAGCGGGACCGGGGCCGGGGCCAGATCCGGGACCGGGACCGGGATCGGGATCGGGGCGGGGCCGGGGCCGGGGCCGGGGCGGGGCCGGAGCCGGAGCCGGAGCCGGAGCAACCGTATGACCAGCAGGGAAGACCGCGATGACCACTGCCCACGAGCTCCACGCCAAGGGCCTGCGCGAGCACCTCGCGCCCGCCCTGCGCGGCCTGGGCCTCACCGGGCGGCACCCGGCCTTCCTGCTGCCGGACGAGGACCACTGGATGCTGCTGGGCCTGGTCGAGCGGCCCGCCGCCGACCGGGTCGCGTTCACCTTCGGGCTCAGCCTGGTCCGCCGCGCCGACTGGGCCGCCCCGGCCCCGCCCGACCCGCACACCCGGTACGGCTTCGAGGTCTGGCGGGCCCGGATCGGCGAGGTGCTGCCGGTCGGCGAGGACGTCTGGTGGGAGGTGCTGCCCGGGCCGCGCTGGCAGCTGCCGCTGGACGACGCCGTCGCGGCCGTCCGGGACTACGGCCTGCCGGAGCTGCGGCGCCGGGCCGGGGCGGACCGCTCGCCCACCGGCGGGGCGCACCTCTGGTACCTCTCCCCCGCCGAGCTGGAGGACGTCAACGCCGCGCTGCTGACCGCCTCGGTGGCCCGGGTGCAGCGTGCCGAGCTGGTCGACGGGGCGCTGGTGCTGACCGGCGCCTGGACCCGGGGCGACGGCGTGGCCCGGACGGTGCTGGCCGGGGCCGCCCGGGGGTTCCTGTCCGCCGGGGACGACCGGTTCCGGACGGTGCGCTGCCTGGACACCCTGGGGCGGGAACTGTGGGTCCTCGGTTAGACCGGCGCCGGGCTGGATCGGTGCGGATCGGCGCAGGTCTGGATAAGGCCAGGTGGGCGGGGGTGTCACGGGCCGCACAGTGACAGCTGTCATGCGGATCCGGCAACGGACGGCACTGCTCTGACGGAGGGTCGGACCGAAAAACTGGAGGCACGACGCGGGCAGTGGCCCGCGGCCACCAGCCGGGAGGAACCCACCATGAGCAGCCGGACCGTCACCGCCGTCACCGCCGCCGTTCCCGCCCAGGACGTCCAGGACGACCGGGCAGCCGGGGCGCCGAACCCGCTGCTCACCGGGCTGCGCCCGCTCGCCCTCGATGTGGCCGCCCCGCTGGTCGGCTACTACCTGCTGCACTCGGCCTGCGGCCTGAGCGAGTTCGCCGCGCTGGCCTGGAGCAGCGTCTTCCCGGCCGGGCGGACCGTCCTCGGCCTGCTGAAGGAGCGCACGCTCAACCTGTGGGCCTCGCTGATGCTGGTGGTCAACCTGGCGGGCCTGGCGCTCACCTTCGTCACCGGCGACGCCCGGATGATGATCGCCAAGGACGGCGGGCTGAGCGGCACCGTGGCGCTGGCGATCCTGGTCTCGGCCGCGGTCGGCCGGCCGGTGATGACCCCGATGCTGATGCCCTTCGTCACCAAGGGCGACCGGGGCCGGGCCGCCGCCTGGCAGCGGCTGGTCGAGGGGCGGGCGGCGGCCTCGCGGGCCTTCCGCCGTCACGAGCGGGTGTTCGCGGGCATCTGGGGCACCGCGCTGCTGGCCGAGTGCGCGGCCCGGGTGGTCGGTGCCTTCACCCTGCCGGTGTCGACCATGGCCTGGCTGTCCACCGTGTTCCTGATCGGCGCGATCGTGGCCGGTTCGATGCTCGGTCAGATCGCGGTCGACCCGATCGAGAAGCTGGTCGCCGCCGAGGCCGAGGCCCCGGGCGCCGCCTGATCCCCCCGCCGGCCCGGCGCGAACCGTCGGTCTTCCGTACGAACTGCCGGTGACCTGGGTTCTAACGATCAGGAACCATCGGGATCGCCCGGGAGTCCTGATAACGAGGGGGTAACGGTACCCCCGACCGAGGAAACGGGGAGCCCCACCATGCGGACCGACGCGCTGACCACCACCGAGGACCGCACCCTCGTCTGGGACGGCTGTCTGAACGTCCGCGACCTGGGCGGACTGCCCACCGCCTCCGGCAAGCCGACCGCCCGCGGCGCGATAGCCCGGGCGGACAACCTGGACCGCCTGACCCGCGAGGGCTGGGACGCCCTCCTCGACCACGGTGTCCGCACCGTGGTCGATCTGCGCGACGCCGAGGAGTACAGGCCGCTCCTCCCGCTCCCCGAGGAGGTCGAACTGGTCCGCGTCCCGCTGGACGAACTGGCCGGCCCCGCCTGGTGGGAGGCCCACGGCCGGCTGGACGGCACCCCGCTGGCCTTCCGCCCGTACCTGGAGCACTGCCCGCACGCCGCCGCCGCGCTGGTCACCGCGATCGCCGAGGCCCGCCCCGGCGGACTGGTGGTGCACTGCGGCGCCGGCCGTGACCGCACCGGCCTGGCCGCCCTGCTGCTGCTCGCCCTGGCCGGGGTCGACCGGGCCGCGATCGCCGAGGACTACCTGCTGAGCGGCCCCAACGTCCGCCCGCTGTACGGGATGCTCGGCCTGCCGGACCCGTACCACCGGATCGACGCGGCGCTGGCCGAGGCCGGGACCACCGCGGAGGCCGCTCTGGCAGCCACCCTCGACGGGCTCGACCCGGCGGGCTACCTGCTCGCGGCGGGGGTCGCGCCCGCCCAGATCGCCGCCGTGCGGGACCGGCTGCTGACGGGGGCGTAGGGCCCCCGGCCGGGGGCCGCCGCGGTCGGGCGGGTGCCGCAGTCGGGCGGATGTGTTCGAGCGGATGCGGACGCAACCTACCTGCCGGTAAGCGTCAACTTGTGGTTGACGATCCTCGGATCGACAACCTACGGTTGACGCATGGAGAATCCCGTTGTTCCCAACACCACTCCGCTGCGCCTCGACGACCTGATCGCCGCGATCAAGAAGGTCCACGTCGACGCGCTCGACCAGCTCTCCGACGCGGTCATCGCCGCCGACCACCTCGGCGAACTCGCCGACCACCTCATCGGCCACTTCGTGGACCAGGCCCGCCGTTCCGGCGCCTCCTGGACCGACATCGGACGCAGCATGGGCGTCAGCAAGCAGGCCGCCCAGAAGCGCTTCGTCCCCAAGGACCCGGGTGCCGTGAACGACCTCGACCCCAGCCAGGGGTTCGCCCGGTTCACGCCCCGGGCGCGCAAGGTCGTGGTGGCCTCGCAGGAGGAGGCCCGACAGGCGAACAACGCCGAGATCGGCCCCGAGCACATCCTGCTCGGCCTGCTCGCCGAGCCCGAGGGCATCGCCGTCAAGGCGCTCGCCGCCCAGGGCGTCACCCCGGAGGCCGTCCGGACGGCGACCAGCGCCGCGCTGCCGACCGCCGTCGAGCAGACGGTGCCCGCGCTGATCCCGTACAGCGCGCAGGGCAAGAAGGTGCTGGAGCTGACCTTCCGCGAGGCGCTCAAGCTCGGACACAACTACGTCGGCACCGAGCACATCCTGCTCGCACTGCTGGAGTTGGAGAACGGCGAGGGCGTGCTCGCCGGGCTCAAGGTCGACAAGCCCGAGACCGAGACCTTCGTCTCGGAGGCCATCGCCGCCATCATCGCCGCCCGGGACGCCGCGCCCGAGCAGCGGTGAGGCGCTCCGCACCGACCGCGCCCCGGGTGGAACTCCCGCCCGGGGCACGGCACTTGCGGATGGCGGCCTAGGGCGTGTCAGACACGCCCTAGAAGCCGGAGATGTGGGTGGTGACGATCCGGACCCGGCCGTCGACCACCGCCTCCAACGCCGCCCGCAGCCGGGCCGAACGGGCCGGGCCGAGCAGCTCCAGGGCCTCGTCCAGCTCGGCCCAGCGGTGGGTGTCCAGCTCGCCGGCCGGGACGGTCACCGGGGTGCCGTCCGGGACGGTGCCGAAGTCGAACATGAAGTGCTGGGCCGGGTGGTCGAGTTCGTTCGACGGGTGGGTCCAGGAGATGGCCAGCAGGTCGCCGGTCTCCCGGACGATGCCGGTCTCCTCCTCCAACTCCCGCTTGGCGCACTCGACCGGGCCCTCACCGAGGTCGATCGTCCCGCCCGGGAACTGCCAGTGCTCGCGGTACCCGGCCTTCACGATCAGGATCCGGCCGGACTCGTCGCGCAGCAGGCAGCCCGCCGCCGCGTAGATCCGGGGCAGGGACGCCAGCCACTCCTCGCGGGATCTCAAGGGTTCGGCCGTCACGGTGTTCCTCCTGGGGCAGGGCGGTTCGGTCGGCCCCACTCTGCCACCGCGCCACCGCGCCGCCGACCGGACCGATGAGTCCGGCGGCCGGGAACGGTCCAACCCGCATGGAGAGCACAGCGAACGAAGCCGTCCTGACCTGTGACCTGGGCGCCCTGACCGCCCCCGACCTGGCCGTCGTCGACGCCCTCGCCCGGCTGCGGCTGGCCGCCGCCCGGCACCGGGTGCGGGTGGTGCTGCTGAACACCGGCGGCCCGCTGCGCGAACTGCTCGCGTTCAGCGGGCTCGCGGCGCTGCTGCCCGGAGCGGCCGATCCGCTCGATCCGCTTGATTCGCTCGACCTGTTCGACCCGCTCGGGTCACTCGCGTCACTCGGCGGGGAGCCGGGCCGGAAGGCCGAACAGCGGGAAGAGCACGTCGGTGTCGAGGAAGTTGGTGAGCCCGGTGATCCGGCCCCCTGACACCTCCGGCACGATCAGCGCCCACGGCGCGTGCCCGCCCTCCGGGCTCGGCCGGTACTGGGCGAGGGCCGGGCCGCCGTTGGCCGTCACCGGGAGCAGCCGGGAACCCCGGCAGCCGTGCCCCGGGCCCAGCATCCACGCCCGGACCTCCTCCAGCCCTCGCAGCCACATCGAGAACGGCGGCATGTTGAGCGTGACGTCCTCGTGCAGCAGTTCGGCCAGGCCGTCCATGTCGTACGCCTCGAAGGCGTGGACGTAGCGGTCCAGCAGCGCCCGGTGGGCCTCGTCCAGCACGGGGGCCGGGCGGGCGGCCGACGTGTCCGAGGCGAGCGCCGCGCGGGCGCGCTGCAGCGCGCTGTTGACGGAGGCGACCGTGACACCCAGCAGTTCGGCCACCTCGGCGGCCTTCCAGCCGAGCACCTCGCGCAGGATCAGCACCGCCCGCTGCCGGGGCGCGAGCCGCTGCAGCACGGCGACGAAGGCCAGCTTCACGGACTCGCGCTGGGCGGCCACCTCCGCCGGATCCCCCGTCTCGGGGAGCACCCGGCCGTCCGGCGCCGGGCCGATCCACGTCACCTCGGGCAGCTGGGTGCCGTGCGCGGTGGCCACCGTCACCGGGCCGGCGAGGTCCATCGGACGGGCCCGGTTGTTGCGGCCGTTCAGCGCGTCCAGGCAGACGTTGGTGGCTATTCGGTACAGCCAGGAGCGCAGCGCGGCCCGCCCCTCGAAGCCCTGGTGCCCGCGCCAGGCCCGGACCATGGTCTCCTGCACCGCGTCCTCGGCCTCGAAGACCGAGCCGAGCATCCGGTAGCAGTAGCCGGTGAGTTCGGTGCGGTACCGCTCCAGCTGGAGCTCGACCGGCTCCGCCGTGATCACATCGGCCATGGTGTACCCCCGTCGTCCCGCCGCGTGCTGGTGAACGGGACGAACGTAACGCACGCCACCGACAGTTCCCTCGGGGGTTGCCGGGAGCGCTGGTTGAACACACGTCAGGGGCGGGCGCCGGGTCGGTCGGCGCCCGCCCCCACGTGGTCGCGCGGGTCAGTGGGCGGAGTGCTTCTCCGCGCCGCGGTGCCGGTGGCCCTTGAGTTCCGCGTGCATCGCCGGGGCGGAGTGCGGCGCCGCGGACGCCGCGTCGCGCCCGCCGTGGCGGAAGGCGTCGGCGGAGGGGTTCCCGGCGGCGGACACCGGGCCGAAGCTGGGCTTCGGTCCGAGCCGGCTCGGCGCGGTCGCCATGCCGCGGCGTTCCAGCAGTTCCTGGGTGCCCTGGCGGAGCTGGGCGGTGCTGCCCGCCGTTCGCTTGGTCATCGTCGGCCTCCCTTCGGCGACCGCGGCCGGGCGGATGCCGGCCGGAGGGGCCGCTCGGGTGTGTATGTCCGGATTTTATCGGGGTTGGGGATCGGCGCCACTGCGGAGGCCGGCGAGACCGGGCGGAAGGGCGGGGCCGGGGCGAAGGGCGGGTTCAGCCCATGACCTCGTGGACGTAGCACCAGCGCCAGTCCTCCCCCGGCTCGTAGGAGCGGATCACCGGGTGCGAGGAGTTGTGGAAGTGCGCGGTGGCGTGCCGCTGCGGCGAGTTGTCGCAGCAGCCGATGTGGCCGCAGTCCAGGCAGACCCGCAGGTGGACCCAGTCCCGGCGGCCGTGGGCCAGGCAGTCCGCGCAGCCGTCGGTGGGCGGGGCGGGCTCGATGTCCCGGGGGGCCATGGCGAGGTCTTCGCACGCGCTCATGGTGGAAGGCTATGACGCCCCGGGCCGGGCCGCCCGCTCAGAACGTCTCCGAGGCCTCCGCAGCCTCCGCGGCCCCCGCAGCCCCTGCGGCCCCTGCGGCCCCCGAGGCCCCCGCGGCCTCCGGAACCGTGCCGGAGGCCGTCCAACTCGCCAGCAGGGCCAGCTTCTGGGCGGTGGGCGAGCCCGGCGGGGCGGTGTAGACGACCAGCACCTGGTCCGGCGAGCCGTTGACGGCCAGGGTCTCGTAACCGAAGTCGAGTTCGCCGACCAGCGAGTGCCGCAGCAGCTTCACCCCGCTGGTCTTCTCCCGCACCAGGTGGTCCGCCCAGAGCCGCCGAAACTCCTCGCTGCGCACCGACAGTTCGCCCACCAGGGTGGCCAGGGCGGGATCGTCCGGGTGCAGCCCGGCGTCCCGGCGCAGTTGGGCGACGGTCTCGGCGGCGACCGCGTCCCACTGGCGGTAGAAGGTGCGGGCCTCGGGGTCGAGGAAGCCGTCCCGGGCCTGGTTGGGCGGTGTGCCCGGCTTGCGGCCCGCGCGCCCGGAGAAGCCGTTCACCGCGTCGGCCAGGGCGTTCCAGGCCAGCACGTCCATCCGGCGGCCCACCACGAAGGCCGGCACCCCGGTCATCAGGTCCAGCAGCAGCCGCGTCCCCCGGCGGACCTGCCGGTCGCCCCGGGCCCGGGCGGGCGCCGCCTTCGGCGGGCGGTTCAGCGACCGCAGGTGCGCCGCCTCCACCTCGTCCAGCCGCAGCACCCGGGCCACCGCGTCCAGCACCGCGTCCGAGGCGCTGCCGCCGCGGCCCTGCTCCAACCGGATGTAGTAGTCGACGCTGACCCCGGCGAGCTGCGCCACCTCCTCCCGCCGCAGGCCCTGCACCCGCCGGCGGCCGTGCGCGGGCAGGCCCACCTCCTCGGGCTGGATCCGGGCCCGGCGCGAGCGGAGGAAGTCCCCCAGGGTGTTCTCCATGCCAGGCAGGGTAGCCCCGGGGCAGCAGCCCCAGGGTGGTACTGCCTTTCCCGGGAAAGGAGTTCCGGGGTGGGGCCTTCCCGGGTAGAACTCGGCCCTGGGTGGGCGCGCGGAACCGCCGCAGAGTGGTCGACGTCAAGCCGCCGCCCCCCTCCAGGAGCCCCCGATGAGCTACCCCGCCCTCGCCACCCGCACCGCCGTCGTCACCGGAGCCGCCAGCGGCATGGGCGCCGCCACCGCCCGGCTGCTCGCCGCGAACGGCGCCCGGGTCGCCCTGCTCGCCCGCCGCACCGACCGGCTCGACGCGCTCGCCGCCGAGATCACCGCGGCCGGCGGACAGGCCCTCGCCGTCACCGCCGACATCACCGACCAGGCCTCCGTGGACGCCGCCGCCGAGGCCGTCCACGACGCCTACGGCCCGGTCGACCTGGTGGTCAACAACGCCGGGGTGATGCTCGCCAACCCGCTCACCGACGGGCGGATCGACGAGTGGACCCGGATGATCGACACCAACCTCACCGGCGCCCTGCGGATCGTCCGCGCCTTCACCGCCGACCTCACCTCGGCCGCCGCTGACGGCCGCACCGCCGACCTGGTCAACGTCTCCTCCATCGCCTCGCACGTCTCCTTCCCCGCCTTCGCCGTGTACGGCGCCACCAAGGCCGCCCTCACCCAGCTGTCCACCGCCCTGCGCACCGAACTCGGCCCGCAGGACGTCCGGGTCAGCGCGATCGAGCCCGGCCTCACCGACACCGAACTCGGCGGGCACATCGACAACCCGGCACTGCGCGAGGGGCTCGGCGACATGTTCGCCGCGATCCCGTCGCTCGGCGCCGACGACATCGCGGACCTGATCGCCTACACCGTCAGCCGCCCCCGGCACGTCAACCTGCGCCACCAGGTGGTGCTGCCGACCCGGCAGGCGTGACCCGGCGGACGGGACGCGGCAGCGCCGGATCCGGGCCCTTGGTGTACGGGTGGCATGGGAGCATGCCATCCGTGGCGATCGTGACGGGGAGAACGAACGGCGACACCGGCGGGGGCCGCGGTACGGCCCCGGCCGGGCGGCCGGGCAGCGGCAGGGGCATATCCGGGCGGACCGGCACCGGCGGGGGCGTACCCGGGCAGCCGGGTGGTCCGCACCGGCGGGCCAGGCCGCTGTCCGAGGCCGGCCGGGTCCGGCAGCCGGTCGCCCTGATCCGGCTGCTCACCGGCCTGACCGCGATCGTCCTCACCCTGCTACTCGCCGACTACGCCCGCGCCACCACCGGCGGCTTCGCCGCCGACGTCGCCGAGGCCGCCGCCCTGGTGCCCCGCCCGCTGGCGAGTCTGGCCGGCGGGCTCACCACCGCCGCCGTCCTGCTGCTGCCGGTCGGGCTCGCCGCCCACCGCCTGCTCGGCCCGGACCGGCGGCGCGCCCTCCAACAGGTCTCCGACGGGCTGCTCGCCGCCGTCACCGCGTACGGCGCCACCCTCGCCCTCGACCTGTGGGCCGACGACCTCGCCCCCACCTCACTGCTCACCGCGCTCACCCAGCGGCTGCCCGCCGACGCGCTCGGACACACCGAGCCCGTCTACGGCTACCTGGCACCCGTCCTCGCTTTCATGACCGCCTCCGCCAGCCGCGAACGGCGCCTGCCCTGGGCCGTCCTCGCGCTCTCCGGCCTCGCCGGACTGGCCGGCGGGTACGCCACCCCCACCGCGCTGCTGCTCGGCGTGCTCATCGGCTGGACCGGCGCCCACGGCACCCTGTACGCCGTCGGCACCCCGGACCCGCGACCCCGGCCCGGGGAGGTCCTGCGGGCCCTGCGGGACAGCGGACTGCGGCCCGTCGAAGCCCTCCCCGCCGGGTTGGACCGCTACCGCGTCCGGCAGGCCGACGGCCGGCCCGAACTCGACGTCCAGGTCCTCGACCGGCAGGCCGTCACCGCCGCCGCCGTCCAGCGCGCCTGGCGCCGCCTGCGGCTGCGCACCGCCCCGCACCCCCGCGCCCTGCGCTCACCGCGCACCGGGCTGGAGCACGAGGCCCTGGTCACCTACGCGGCCCTCGCCGCCGGAGTCCGCACCCGCCGGATCGCCGCCACCGCGGGCCTGGGCCACGACACCGCCCTCATCGCCTACGAACACCTCGCCGGACGGCCCCTGGACCGGCTCGACGACGCGGAGGTCACCGACGAACTGCTCGCCGACGCCTGGCAGCAGCTCGCCCTGCTCCAGCGCCGCGAGATCGCCCACCGCGCCCTCGTACCCGGCTCCCTGCTGGTCGACGACACCGGCGCGGTCCACCTGGTCGACTTCGCCGACGGCGACATCGCGGCGAGCGAACTCGTCCTGCGCTGCGACATCGCCCAGCTCCTCACCACCCTCGCCCTCCGGGCCGGCGCCGCCCGCGCCGTCCGCACCGCCACCACCGTCCTCGGCCCCGACGTCCTCGGCGCCGCCCTCCCCCTCCTCCAGCCGATCGCCCTCGCCCGCTCCACCCGCCAGTCGCTCAAGCGCCGGCCGGGCGGGAAGACGGCGGAGGCGGACGGCGGCGCGGAGGCGGGCGCCTCGGGCGGCGGTGAGGACGGCGGCACGGGCAGCGCCGCCGTCCTCACCGCCGCCGCGCCGCAGGCCCAGGGCCCCGATGGCGGCCCCGGCCCGGCCGGTGGGTTGCTGGAGGAGATCCGGGCGGAGGTGCTGCGGGGCCGGCCGGAGGTGGTGGGGCGGCCGGTGCGGCTGGAGCGGGTGCGGCCGCGGACGCTGCTGGCCGTGGTGGGCGGGGTGGTGGCCGGGTGGCTGCTGATCCCGCAGTTCTTCGCGACCGAGGACAACCCGGTCGCGGCGCTGGCGGACGCCGATCCGTGGTGGCTGGTGCTGGCGCTCGTGGCCGCCGGGTGCAGTCATGTGGCGGCGGCGATGGGCTTCGTCGGGTTCGTGCCGGAGCGGCTGGAGTTCCGCAACGTGGTGCTGGCGCAGGTGGCCGGGGCGTTCGTGAAGCTGGTGTCGCCCGGGGGCGTGGGCGGGATCGCGCTGAACACCCGGCTGTTGCAGCGGGCGAACATCCCCACCGCGCAGGCACTGTCCAGCGTCGGGGTCGGGCAGTTGATCGGACTGGTGCTGCACCTGCTGCAGCTGGGGGCCTTCGTCTACCTGCTGGACCTGCAGCCCGGCGGTTCGGAGTTGGACGCGCTGCCCGCGGTGGTGGGCGGGCTGGCGGTGGCGGCGGTGCTGCTGGCGGTGGTGTGGGCGATCCCGCCGGCCCGGCGGTGGCTGGCGGCGCGGCTGCGGCCGTTGACGGCCGAGGTGCTGCCACGGCTGCTGGACCTGCTGCGCAACCCGGGCCGGCTGGCGGTGGGGGTGGCCGGGCAGTTGCTGGTGTCGCTGTGCCTGATCGCCTGCCTGTACTGCTGCATCCGCGCGCTCGGCCGGGAGCCGTCGTTCGCGCCGGTGGCGGTGGTGTTCCTGGTGGGCAACGCGGCGGGCAACGCGGCGCCGACCCCGGGCGGGGCCGGCGCGGTGGACACGGCGCTGGTGTTCGGGCTGGAGCAGACCGCGTCGATGGAGAAGGGCGGGGCACTGGCGGCGGTGGCGCTGTTCCGGCTGCTGACGCTGATCCTGCCGGTGCTGCCGGGCTGGGCCGCGATGACCTGGTTGCAACGGCGCAAGGCGCTGTAGCCGTAGGAGGCGGGCGGTCCGGGCGGTCCGGGCGGTCCGGGCGGTCCGGGCGATCCGGCTAGCGGTAGTCGTCCTCGTCGAGCTTGACGACCCGGCTCTGCTCGGCGGCGTCGGCGACGTCGGTGGCCGGGTCGGCGCCGACGGCCCGGCGCTCGGCGACCTCGTCGTACTCGTCGCCGGTGGGGGCGTCCTCGTCGGGCTCGACGGCCTCGACGGCCTCGTCGATCAGGTAGTCCTCGTGATTCTGCGGCATGGCGTCCGTCCTCACTGTCGGGAGGCTCCCAGGGCCCGGATGGCGTACTGGCAGTATCCGCCGCCGGGCGCGCGGACGCGATGTGCCGGGGCCGCTCCGGCGTGTTGTCCGGGGCAGAATTGACCCATGGATCCGGCATCTCAATGACCCATGGGAGGGGTTCATTCCGCGCCTAGAGTCATTCCCATGACGACGAACGACACCACCGCCACCCCCGCCCGCCTCGACTACGCCCGCACCGTCCCCCAGGTGTTCCGCGCGATGATCGCCCTGGACGCCGCCGCCCGCGCGGGCCTGGACCCGGCCCTGGTCGAGCTGGTGCAGATGCGCACCTCGCAGCTCAACAACTGCGCGTACTGCCTGGACATGCACGCCAAGGACGCCCGCAAGGCCGGCGAGACCGACGAGCGGATCTACCTGCTGCCGGTCTGGCACGAGGCCCCGGCCGGGGTGTACAGCGAGCGGGAGCGGGCCGCGCTGGCGCTGGCCGAGGAGATCACCCGGATCAGCGGCGGCGTCTCGGACGCGGTGTACGCCCGGGCGGCCGCGCACTTCGCCGAGGCGGAGCTGGCGCAGCTGATCTCGGTGTGCTTCACGATCAACACCTGGAACCGGATCAACATCGCCACCCGCAAGACCCCGGGCACGCTCTGACCAGCGGGCATGCGCTGACCGCCCGGCCTGTGCGGAACGGGCCCCGGGCCACCGGGGGTACGATCGGTGCCGTACCCAGGGCTCGACCGCACCCACCCGGTGGCCCCCGTGGCCCCGGGGCCGCACGAACGACGGCCCGCACGAACGACAGGGAAATCATGTCCGGCTCGCACTACTTCTCCAGTGCACCCGAGGTCGCCAGCGAGCGCCGGCCGATCACGGTCTCGCTCCCGGACCTGACCCTCGAACTGACCACCGACGCCGGGGTGTTCTCGCACGGCCGGCTCGACCAGGGCACCCGGATCCTGCTGGAGCACGCCCCGCCGCCGCGGGTGCGCGGCCCGATCCTGGACGTCGGCTGCGGCTACGGGCCGATCGCGCTGACCTGGGCGACCCGGCGCAAGCGGCTGCCGGTGTGGGCGGTGGACGTCAACGAGCGCGCGCTGGAGCTGGTCCGGCTGAACGCCGGGGCGCTGCGGCTGGGCAACGTCCAGGCCGCGCTGCCGGACGACGTCCCCGAGGACCTCCGGTTCGCCACCATCTACTCCAACCCGCCGATCCGGATCGGCAAGGCCGAACTGCGCGGGCTGTTGACGCACTGGCTCGGCCGGCTGACTCCGGACGGTTCGGCGTTCCTCGTGGTGCAGAAGCACCTGGGCTCGGACTCGCTGCAGAAGTGGCTCAACGAGCAGGGCCACCCGACCACCCGGGTCGCGTCGGTCAACGGGTTCCGGATTCTGGAAGCACGGCCCCGCCCGGAAGCGGGCGAGGGCACCGAGAGTGGACGGGGAACGACGTCGTGAAGCAGCTGCGCGGGACCGAACTGAAGCGACTGCACCGCTCGTGGCGGCGCAGCAACGAGTTCCGGCTCGCGATGATCCTGGAGAACCTGCAGTCGCCGTTCAACGTCGGCTCGGTGGTCCGGACCGGCGCGGCGATGGGCGCCGAGAAGCTGTACCTGGCCGGGGACACCCCGTCGGTGCGCTCCTCCGGCGCGCAGAAGGCCGCGATGGGCACCGACAAGTACCTGAAGGTGGAGCACTTCCCGACCGTCGCCGAGGCGGTGGCGGCGGCCAAGGCCGACGGCTTCAAGGTGGTCGGGCTGGAACTGGCGGACGACGCGGTGCCGATGTTCGCCGCCGAACTGACCCCGGCGGTGGCCTTCGTGCTCGGGCACGAGGACCGCGGGATCACGCCCGAGGCGCTGGCGCTCTGCGACCAGGTGGTGTTCGTGCCGCAGTTGGGCCGGGTCGGCTCGCTGAACGTGTCGGCGGCGGCCACGGTGGCCTGCTACGAGGCGCGCCGCCAGGGGTACGCGATCAGCGGCACCCCGGACGGGAGCGACGCCGGGGGCGACCTCGGGGGCGACTTCGGCGACGAGGACTGACGCGCGGCCTCGGCGACGAGGACTGACGCGCGATCAGATGATCTGAAGGGGTGTGCCGAAAGGCCCACCCCTTCCGCGTGTTCCGCCGGGATACGCCCGGATGAGCCCTCGGATATCCGCCGAACGGCAGATGTGCGCCGGCCGCCCCCGCGACAAGCGGAACCGCCACGGGGCGGTCACTGTCACCGGTGACGGCGGGCCCCGGAGACGGTCAGCCCGGCGTCAGCTGAGCGTCAGCGCCGCGCGCGACCGTAGTGGGCATGACGTCGATCACGGCGGTCTCCAGCTACCTTCCCGACACCATCCCGATCGCCCGCTTCCAGGAGCGACTCCAACTGACGGACGTTCAGTTGCGCCGCTACCAGCGCTTCTACGGGCTCGCCGACGTGTGTCGCGACCCGGCGGCCACCGAGACCGAACTGCTACTGCGCGCCGCCACCAAGCTGGCCGAGCTGCGCGGCCAGGAACAGCGCGTCAAGTACGTCCTCCAGGCGCGCACCATGCCGTCGCCGCTGCCGTACCCGATGACCTCGCTCGGTCCGCTCCAGGCCGAACTCGGCCTGGAGCACGCCGCGGCGTTCGTCGTCTCGCACCACGCCTGTGCCTCCGGCCTGCTCGCCCTGGACCTGGCCGGCACCCTGCTCGCCGCCGACCCGGACCCGGACGCGCTGGCCCTGGTCGTGGCCGGGGAGAAGGCCTGCACCGCCCAGACCCAGTCCATCCCGGACGTCACCGTCATGGGCGAGGGCACCGCGGCCTTCCTGGTGAGCGCGGACCGCTCCGGCCCGGACCGGATGATCGGCTACGCGGCCCGCACCTACCCGCAGTTCGGCGACGAGTTCATCATGAGCGGGACCGCCGCCAAGGAGTTCCAGGAACTGTACGGACCGGGCCTGTGCGAGGTGATCGACGCGGCGCTCGCCGAAGCCGGCTGCGGGCTGGAGGAGTTGGCGCTGGTGCTGCCGCACAACGTCAACCGGCTGTCCTGGATCGGCGTCTGCAAGGAGCTCGGACTGCCGCTGGACAAGGTCTACCTCGACCTGGTCGGCGAGACCGGCCACTGCTTCTGCGCCGACCCCTTCATCAACCTGCAGAAGGCCACCGAGCTGGGGCGGCTGCGTCCCGGCGACCGCTACCTGATGACCAGCGTGGGGCTCGGGGCGACCTTCGCCGCCATGGTGTTCGAGCACTGACGAGACCGTCCGGCACGAACGGGGCCGTCGCACACCGACGGCCCCCTGCCGGACCGAGCGCACACGAGAAATGGACGAGGTCGACATGCACCTTCCCTCCGCCGGCTTCGGCGCGCGGCTCAAGCGCGCGGTGACCGGATCACCGGACACCCCGCTGGTGTTCCTGGGCAACTTCGAGGTGGAGAACCACTGGGCGCTCGGCGAGCCCGCCCTGCCCCGGGTCGCCTCGCACGCGGGCAGCGCGGTGGTCAACCGGATGGACGAGTTCACCCTGCTGCTCGGCGGCAAGGACGACCACGTCGTACTGAAGACCGCGCCGGACGACGGCTACCGCGGCTACCTGGAGGGCCTCGGCCTCCAGCTGCCCACCGTGCACGTGGTGGCCGGCCAGGACCCGCAGCGCACCGTCAGCGAGGACGCCCTCGCCGACCCGGCCCTGCTCGACGCCCTGGCCGGCCTCACCGCCGGCGGTGCCCGGCTGACCGCGCACGGCATCTCCGCCGTCGAGGAGGAGCTGGCCGCCCGGACCGGGCTCCCGCTGGGCGCGCCCTCCGCGGCCGTCTGCAAGCGGGTCAACAGCAAGGTGTACAGCCGCCGCCTGGCCGACGAGCTGGGCATCCGCCAGGCCCGCGGCTGGGCCTGCGAGACCCTGGAGGAGCTGGCGGAGGCGGTGGCGGCCGCCGGTGAACTGCTCGACGCCGGGCGGAAGGTGGTGCTCAAGGACGCCTTCGGGGTGTCCGGCAAGGGCATCGTGGTGCTGGACTCCGCGGCCCGGCTGGGCCGGCTGCACCGGATGGCCGTCCAACAGGCCGAGAAGGCCGCCCGGGCCGCCCAGGACGGGGCCGGGGCGCCGCGCACGGCGCTGGTGGTGGAGGAGTGGGTCGCCAAGCGCTGCGACCTCAACTACCAGTTCACCGTGGGCCGGGACGGCTCGGTGCACTTCGACTTCGTCAAGGAGCTGCTCACCGAGGGCGGGGTGCACAAGGGCCACCGCATCCCGGCCCGGCTGTCCGACCGGCAGGTCGCGGAGATCGCCGCGACCGCGCTGCGGCTCGGCGAGCGGCTCGCCGCGGACGGCTACTACGGCGTGGTCGGGGTGGACGCGATGGTCGACCCGGACGAGGGCCTGTACCCGGTGATCGAGATCAACGCCCGCAACAACATGTCCACCTACCAGAACGTGGTGCACGAGGGCGGGCTGGCCGGCCCCGAGGACGTCGCCGTCGCCCGGCACTACCCGCTGCGGCTGACCCGCCCGCTGCCCTTCGCCGAGCTGGCCGAACGGCTGGACGGCCTGCTGCTGGACGGGCCGGTACGGGACGAGCCGGCACCGGACGCCACCCGGCCCGACGGCACCCGGCCCGACGGTCGGGGCGCGCGGCCCCGCGGCCTGTTCGTCAACAACTACGCCACCGTGAACGCCGCGCACGGCACGGCCGCGGACAGCCCGGAGGGCTTCGAGGGCCGGCTGTACGGCGTGCTGGTCGGCGCCTCCGACGAGGAGATCGCGGCACTCGACACCGACATCACCCGCCGCCTCGCGGCCTTCCCGGAACGGAGCTGATCGTGAGCGTCGCATTCGAGGTGCAGGGCCTCGGGATCACCGAGCTGGCCGAGGAGTTCGGCACCCCGCTGTACCTGTACGACGGCGAGGAGATCACCACCCGCTTCCGGGGCCTGCGCGCGGCGCTGCACCCCGCGCTGGAGGTCTTCTACTCGCTGAAGGCGAACCCCAACATCTCGGTCTGCGCCCTGCTGCACAGCTGCGGCGCCCGCGCCGAGGTGTCCTCGCTGACCGAGCTGGTCACCGCCCAGCGGGCCGGGGTGCGCCCGCAGGACATCATCTTCCTCGGCCCCGGCAAGAGCCGCGCCGAGGTGGCCGCCTGCCTGGACCAGGACATCCACGCGATCGTCTGCGAGTCGGTGGAGGAGCTGGGCCTGATCGACGAGCTGGCGGCGGAGCGCGGGGTCACCGCGCGGGTCGCGCTGCGGGTCAACCCGAGCTTCCAGGTGAAGGGTTCGGGCCTGACCATGGGCGGCAAGCCGCGCCAGTTCGGCACCGACGAGGAGCAGCTGCTGGCCGAGGGCCGCGGGCTGGCCGCCCGGTACCCGCACCTGCGGCTGATGGGCGTCCAGGTCTACCTGGGCACCCGGATCCTGTCCGAGGAGTCGGTCGTCGAGAACACCCGGCGGATCTTCGACCTGGCCGAACGGCTCTCCGCCGAGCTGGACTTCCCGTTGGAGACCGTGGACGTCGGCGGCGGCCTCGGCATCGCCTACTTCGACAACGAGAAGGACCTCGACCTCGCCGTGCTGGCCGCCGGGATCAACCCGCTGGTCGAGGACTTCACCGAGCGGCACCCCGACACCCGGCTGATCATGGAGCTGGGCCGCTTCCTGGTCGCCGCCTCCGGCACCTACGTGACCAGGGTGCGCTACACCAAGACCTCGATGGGCGAGAACTTCGCGGTCACCGACGGCGGCACCAACCACCACATGGCGGCGGTCGGCATCGGCTCGTACGTCAAGCGCAACTTCCCGATGGCCGCGCTGGAGCGGATGGACGAGCCCGCCACCGAGCCGTGGCACATCACCGGGCCGCTGTGCACGCCCAACGACGTGATCGGCAAGAAGGTCCCGATGCCGCCGCTGCGCGCCGGCGAGCTGATCGGCGTGCAGCGCTCCGGCGCGTACGGGCCGACGGCCTCCCCGGTGCACTTCCTGAGCCACGGCTACCCGGCCGAGGTGCTCGTCCTGGACGGGCGGGCGCACCTGGTCCGCGAGCGCGACGACGTGGGCGCGCTGCTGGCCGGGCAACGGCTGTACCGGCCGGTCCCGCAGGACGACTGAGCCGCCCGGAACCACCCGGCACCCCGCACGGCCGGCAGGCAGGCACAGCGGGCCCGGCACCACACCGCACCACACCACACCGAACGACCGCATCCGCCCGCCGACCGGCGGCCGGGACCACAGCGAGGAGCACTCCGTGAGCGACACCACGACCGACCCCAGATTCGTCGATGCCGTCCGCAAGGGCCTCTCGGAGGTCCTCAACAAGGACGTCTCCGGCGCCGACGAGAACGTCCGCCTCTTCGACGAGCTGGGCCTGGACTCCAGCAGCGCGCTCGAACTCCTCATCACCATCGAGGAGATCCTCGACCTCCAGTTCGACGCCGACGAACTGGACATGACCCACTTCGAGACGGTCGGCTCGCTGGCCGGCTTCGTCGCCGGGGAAGCGGGCGCCTGAGCATGTTCCGCGCGACCGCAGCGGTCCGGCGCCCGCACCCGGCCGGCCCGGCGGCCCTGCCCCGGCTGGTCCGGGCGGCCGGGTACGCCCCGGCGGGCCGGGGCACCCCGTACCAGCCGGGGGACGCGCGGGAGGAGTTCTACGCGGAGCTCGGGGCGCCGTACCGGGCCTCCTTCGACCGCGCCCAGTTCGCCGCCGCCGGGCGGCGCACCTCGGTGGAGCTGGCCTACGGCGCCCTGGACGCGCTGGGGCCACTGGACGCCGAGGACGCCCCCGAGATGGCGGTGATCGCCTACGCCGCCCCGGACTTCGAGCACACCGAGCTGGTCGCCTCCTGCGTCCGGCGGCGGCTGCCGGGCGATCCGCTCGCCTTCGCGCTGTCCGACCAGGGCCGGCTGGCGCCGTTCAGCGCGCTGCGGGTGGCCGTGGAGTACGCCCGGCGGTGCGGCTGGTCGCGGTTGCTGCTGCTGGCCGTGGACCAGGGCACCCAGCCGTTCCCGCTGCCCACCGACTCCCCGGCCGGCCTGCGCGGCGACGCCGCCGTGGCGCTGCTGCTGCGCTGGGACGGCGGCGACCGCCCGCTGGGCGGCCAGGCCCTCGGGCGGCCCGGGCCCGGCCTGTTCGCGCACTGGCCGGCGGACGCCGCCCTGGTGGCCGGCGCCGGTCTCGCCGAGGGACCTGAACTTCCGTCCCACCAGGGCACGTTGGCCAGGGGGGCGGCCGGCCGTCCGGCCACCGGGAGCTGGTCCGCGCTGCTCGACGCCGTCCGCGGCACCGACGACGCACCGGGCACGGACGACACCCCGGACACCGACGCCGGACCGGGCACCGACGACGCAACAAGAAGCAACGCCACAACAGGAAGCAACGCCGGACCGGGCACCGGCGCCGGCAACCGCCCGGTGGTGGTCGCCGACTACGACCGGGACCGCGACGCCCTGGCCTACTGCACGCTCGACACGGGGGAGTGGAGACACAGATGACCGTTCCGGCCGAGGTACGGGAGCACTGGCGCGAGGCGAGGGCCGGTGCGCGCACCGACGGCCTCGTGCCGGCCCTCACCCTGCTGTCCCGCGCGCTCTCCCCGGGCGCGCCACCGCGCGGCCCCCGCGGACACGCGGTGGTACCGCGCGAACTCCTCGACGGCTACGGCGACCTGCCGGACGAGGAGGCACTGGGCCCGCTGCCGGACCTCGCCGTCCTGCACCCCGCTCCCCGTACCCCGGCGGCCCCCATTCCCACTCCCCGTACCCCGGCCGACTCCGATCCCCCTCCCCGCACCCCGGCCGATCCCGGCCCCCGGCCCTGGGACACCGGACTGGCCTGGCTGCGACTCGGACACTCCGAGCGGCTGCGCGAGGCCTGCGTCGCCTACCTCGCCGCCCGCCGGGTCGAGGGCACCTCGCTGCTGCTGCAGCAGCTGGTCAAGGGTGCGCTCGCGGACGCCCTGATCGAGCAACTGGAGATCGCGGGCGTGCTCGACGGCCTGGCCGAGGCCGACGAGGAGTGCGACCCCTGCACCCCCGCCCACCCGCTGGACGCCCGCTCCCTCGCCCGGCTGCAGGCGCAGATCACCGAGGTCGACCGCGCCCTGCTGCGGCTGCTCGGCGCCCACGGCTTCACCGCCGAGGGACCCGGCCGGGACGCCTACGCCTCCGAGCTGCTCGCCGACGTCTACTGCGGCCGGCCCGGCCCCGTCGCCCACCACCACGACACTCCGGTCGCCCACCTCGCCGACGTCCCCGTGCCCCACCTCCACGACGCTTCCCCGGCCCAGCGCCTCGACGCGCCTGGAGGCGTCGGATGACCACCCTGCCGAGCCCGCTCCGGAGCACCCGCCGCCACGTCCGCGCGTGGGCCGACGACCTGCGCGCGGGCGCCCTCGAACTGGACCGCGACCCCGAGGCCGTCCACCGCTACCTGGACCTGCCCGCCGTCCGCTTCCTGGCCGGCCACCTGACGCCCCCGGGCTGGGACCGCGCGAGCGGCGAGCCCGGCAGCGGCCCCGCCCACGGCCTGGCCACCCTGGAGCGGGCCGTGGTGAGCGAGGAACTGGCCCGCGGCGACGCCGGGATGGTGCTCGGCTCCCCCGGCGCGTCGATGACCGGGGTGCTGCTGGGCGTGCTCGGCAGCCCGGCCCAGCGGGACTGGGTCTACGGCCGCCTGGCCGAACGCCCGCGCTGGACCTCCTTCGCCCTCACCGAACCGGACCGCGGCTCCGCCATCGGCGAGATGAGCACCACGCTGACCCCGCTGGGCGACGGCTCCTACCTGCTGGACGGCGAGAAGCGCTACGTCGGCAACGCCGCCCGGGCGGACCTGGGCGCCGTCTTCGCCCGGGTCGCGGGCACCGAGCGGCTCGGCGTGCTGGCCGTCCTGGTGGACACCGCCGACCCCGGCTACCGGGCCGAGCCGATCCCCACCCTGGGCCTGCGCGGGGTGCAGCTGTGCCGGGTCACCTTCGACCGGGTGCACGTCCCGGCCGAGCGGGTGCTCGGTGCCCACCTGCCGCCGACCCGGCGCGGGATGTGGGGCATCGTCTCGGTCTTCAACCGGCTGCGGCCGAGCGTCGCGGCGATCGCCCTGGGGATCGCCCGGGCCGCGCACGACTACATCGGCGAGAACCGCAAGGGGCTGTGCGGCGCGGAACGGGACGCGTACGAGGAGCTGGGCCGACGGATCGACGCGGCCCGGCAGTTGACCTACCGGGCCGCCCTCGCGGTGGACCGCCGGCCCTCCGACGGGTACCTCGCCTCGGCGGCCAAGGCGCGGGCCTGCCAGGTGGCCGAGGAGGTCACCCTGCGCGCGCCCGGCTTCTTCGGCCCCGGCGCCCGGCTGGACCACCCCCTGCTGGACAAACTCGCCCGGGACGCCCGGGGCGTGGAGTTCATGGAGGGGACCAGGAACATCCAGAAGCTCACCCTCTTCCAGGGGCTGCACACCGGGAAGGTGGACCGGCTCTGAACAGGACGGGACAAGCGGTCGAGATCTGGCGCATCCCGCTGACCGGAGGACCGCCCGACGAGGGCGGGCCGCCGGGCGCCGCGACGGAATCCGAACCACCGGGCGCCGCGACGGAATCCGAACCACCGGGCGCCGCGACGGAGTCGGACCTCGCGGCGCTGGAGCGGCTGCTCGACCCGGAGGAGCGGGCCCGCGCCCGCAGCGGTCGGCTGCCCGGACTGCGGCGCCGCTTCGTGATCGCGCACGCCGCCACCCGGATCCTGCTCGGCGAGCGGCTGGGCCGTCCGCCGGAGCTGCTGCGCTTCAGCCGCGGGCGCTGGGGCAAGCCGGCCGTGGCGGACGCGCCCGGCCTGCACTTCAGCCTCTCCCACTCGGGGGAGCTGGCCCTGCTCGCGGTGGCCCCGCGGCCGGTCGGCGTGGACGTCGAGACGGTCCGCTCCGGCCGGGACGTGGACCGGCTGTCCCGGCGCTTCTTCCCCGCCCAGGAGCGGGAGTTGGTGGCCAGGGGCGGCCGTCCGGCGTTCGCCCGGCTGTGGACCAGGAAGGAGGCCTGCGTGAAGGCCTCGGGCGGTCGGCTCACCGAGGGCCTGGCCCTCCCGGTCGCCCACACCGCCGGCCAGGCCACGGTGCGGCTCCCGGACGCCCCCGCCCCGGCGGGACTGGCCGGTCCCTGGCGGGTCGCCGACCTGCCGCTGTCGGAGGAGTACGCGGGGTCCGTCGCGCTGTTGGGCGACGGACCCTTCGCCATGTCGTGGGGCCTGTGGTATCCAGGAGCACCCGCGCACTCCGGTCCAGCGCGGCAACCGCGGGACGACGAGTCGCGACAGGGTGTCAAGTAGAAGAAACTCCCCCTCGGATCGGCGTAGTTGTACCCGTGGTCGCGGGTCGGATCGTCATTAGATTTCTCGGTACGAACGCACACCGCACCGCACGGCCGGACCCCTGGTCCGGCCCGTGCCCGCGCCTGGGCGACTGCGCCGAGAAGGAGGGGAACGTGATCGTGGAAGGCAGGAACGTGATCACCAGGGCGGCCCGGTGGAGCGCGGTCCACCCCTGGTGGGCGATCGCGCTCTGGGTGGCGTTCGTGGTCGGCGCACTGGTGGTCGGCGGCCTCACCGGCACCCGGCAGGCGACCAACTCCGACCTCGCGATCGGCCAGTCCGGCCGGGCCGCCGCGATCGCCCGGGCCGGCGGCCTCCAGGAGCGGGCCGTGGAGAACCTGCTGGTCAGTTCCTGGGGCGGCGGGCAGCTCGATCCGGTCCGGGCCCAGGCGGCCGTGGACGACGCCACCCGGGGCCTGCGCGGCCTCACCGGGGTCGCCTCGATCGGCGAGCCGCAGCCCGCCCCGGACGGCACCTCCCTGCTCGTGCCGGTCACCCTCGACGGGGATCCGGAGACCGCCGCCGACCGGGTGCAGCCGCTGCTGGACGCCGTCGACGACGCCCGGCCGGGCCACGGCGACGTACGGATGGAACTGGTCGGCTCCGGTTCGATCAAGGCCGGACTGAACGAGATGCTCAGCCGGGACCTCGGCAAGGCGACCGTGCTCAGCCTGCCGGTCACCCTGCTGGTGATGGTCTTCGTCTTCGGCGCGATCGTCGCCGCGAGCGTGCCGGTGGTGCTCGGCCTGTCCTCGGTGCTGGCCGGGCTCGGGCTGTGGGGCATCGCCTCGCAGGTCGTCCCCGACCCCGGTCCGGTGACCCCGTTCATCGTCCTGATGGGCATGGCGATCGGCGTGGACTACTCGCTGTTCTACCTCAAACGCCAGCGCGAGGAACGGGCGTTGGGGACCGACAACATCGACGCGATCGAGATCGCGGCCGCCACCTCCGGACACTCGGTGCTGGTCTCCGGGGTGGTGGTGCTGGTCTCGATGGGCGCGCTCTACCTGGCCGGGCACATCGCCTTCGAGTCGATGGCGACCGGCGCGGTGATCGTGGTGTCGATCGCCATCATCTCCTCGCTGACGGTGCTGCCGGCCATGCTGTCCCGCTTCGGCCGCTATTTGGACGCCCCCCGGGTGCCGCTGGTGTGGCGGCTCACCCAGAAGGGCGGGGTCAAGCCCCGACTCTGGTCGACCATGCTCAAGCCCTCGCTGCGCCACCCGGTGATCGCCCTGGCGGCCTCGGTATCGGCGCTGCTGGTGCTCGCGCTGCCCGCGCTCGGGCTCAAGCTCAAGGCCACCGGGATCGACGACCTGCCCCGGTCGATCCCGGCGATGCAGTCCTACCAGCGGTTGACCGAGTCCTTCCCGAGCCAGTGCGACACCCACCTGGTGGCGGTGCGGGTGCCGCCTGGCGAGCGCGCCGAACTCGTTTCGGCCGTCGACGCGTTGGTCCGGCGCACGCTGACCGACGACCTCTTCGTCCACGACCCGGCGCCGGTGGTGCGGACCTCGGCGGACGGCACGGTCGCCACCGTGGCGATCGGCACCCGGTTCGACAGCGGCTCGGACCAGGCCCGCGCCTCGCTGGCCCGGCTGCGCGAGGACCTCGCCCCGCGGACCCTCGGCAGCGTCGAGGGTGCCCAGTTCGCGGTGGGCGGCAGCGACGTGGCCTATGACGTGGACTACCGGGCGAACGTGATGGACAAGATGCCCTGGGTGCTCGGGGTGGCGCTGGCGCTGACCTTCCTGGTGATGGCGCTGGCCTTCCGCTCGGTCGTCCTGGCACTGATCACCGTGGCGCTCAACCTGCTCTCCACCGCGGCCTCGTTCGGCGTGCTCGCGTTGATCTTCCAGCACACCTGGGCCGAGGACCTGCTGCACTTCGAGTCCACCGGCCGGGTGGTGGCCTGGATGCCGCTGATGCTGTTCGTGATCCTGCTCGGGCTCTCGATGGACTACCACGTCTTCGTGGTCAGCCGGATCCGGGAGGCGGCGCGCGGCGGGCTGTCGCTGCGGGAGGCGGTCGAGCAGGGCATCACCCGCACCGCCGGGGTGGTCACCAGCGCGGCGGCGGTGATGGTCTGCGTGTTCGCGCTGCTGGCCTCGCTCAACTACATCGAGATGAAGCAGATGGGCGTGGGCATGGCCTGCGCCGTGCTGCTGGACGCGACGGTGATCCGGATCGTGGTGCTGCCGGCGATGATCACCCTGCTCGGCTGGAAGACCTGGTGGCCCTCCCGGCTGGCCCGCCAGTCGGTCGCCCGGCCCCCTCGGCTGCCCTCGATCGTGGCCGCGGCGGCGGCCTCCGCGGCGGCCCGCACGACCCTTTCGTAACAACCTGTCACAACCGGCCGGACGGCCGGGGCGGGGGCCCTCCCCCCGCCCCGGCCGCTTCGTCCGTATGCGCAGTGAACCCGCTGCCGCCTTAAGGGGTTTGACGCCGCCCGTCCCGCGATGGTTTGTTACGGGAGTTGTAGAATCGCTTACGCGTTCGTCGATGCGCGCAGCCTTCGGGCGGAGGCCGCATCGGCGACGGAACGCGCCACGGAAGCGGGGGCGGTGTGGTGGTGGGCCGGCACGGTGACGGTGGCCTCGCCTCGACGCGCTGGCGCGATGAACTCGCCCGGGTGGGCACACTCTCGGGGCGGGAGCGGCAGGTCTTCGACCTGATCGGGACGGGGCACTCCAATCGCGGCATCGCCGACCGGCTGCACGTCACGGAACGCACGGTGAAGGCACATGTCGCCAGCGTGATGGCGAAGTTGGGAGTGGAGTCCCGGCTCCAGGCCGGCCTGGTGGCCCAGGTCCACCAACTCATGTACGAAGGTACATGGCAGGACCAGCCACCCGTGTCCGATACTTGACCGGCGCGAATGATACCCGGGCTTTTCCCCTTTTTCAGTCCCCTTCAAACAAGTTGACCCCTGATGGTAGTGGCTCCTAGAGGACTCAACGGAAAAGCTCGTGGTTGGAGTTCATCGCTAAGAACGGGGAAATTTTGTGCACATCTCCATACTGGGCCCGCTACTCATCGGCGACGGTCAACGCACCGTGGGGTTACGGGCGAAGAAGAACCGCGTCATGCTCACCATGCTCGCCCTGAACGCCGGTCAGGTGGTCGCCTTCGACGAACTGATCGACGAACTGTGGGGTGAGGCGCCGTTGAAGAACGCGCGCAACGCCCTCCAGGCCAACGTCAAGCGCATGCGGAAGTCACTGGCCGAACTGGGTCTGGAGAGACCGGACCAGGAGATCATCAGAACCGTCGACAACGGTTACATGCTGACCGTCCAGGAGGAAGCGATCGACGCGTACCGCTTCCTGCGGACGGCGGAGAAGGGCGCGGGGCTGGTCGAACACCGGCCGTACGAAGCGATGGACACCCTCCGGTCGGCGCTGGCGATGTGGCGCGGACCGGCCCTGCTCGACACCAGCGACGGGCCGTGGTGCCGGGCCGTCGCCCTACGGCTGGACGAGCAGCGCAAGACCGCCCGCGAGGACCTGATCGCGGCGCAGCTCCAGGCGGGCGAGGCGGGCACGGTGGTCGCCGAACTCAAGCAGCTGCTCGCCCAGTACCCCGAACGGGAGCGTTTCAGCGAGCAGTTGATGATCGCGCTGTACCGCTGCGGCCGCCAGTCGGAGGCCGTGGACATCTTCCACCGCACCCGCAAGTGGCTGGACGACGAGCTGGGGCTCAAGCCGAGCCGGCGGCTCCACCACCTGTACCAGGCCATCCTGATGCAGGACCCTTCCCTCTGATCCCGGGGTGAGGGCAGCTCACCCCGCACCCGACGAACGGCGACGGGCAGGCATCCGGCCTGCCCGTCGCCGCGCGTCAGCCGAGGCGGCGCAGGGCGGCGTCGGTGATCGCACCGATCCGCCCGGCCGCCTCCCGGTTCAGCATCTCCTCGTGGTCGCAGGGCACCCGGTGCACCGTGAGCGGGCCGCCGAGGTGAGGCCGCCAGCGCTCGGCCGCCAGGCCGCTCCCGGCGCCGTCCGCGACGAACAGCAGCAGCTCCCCGTCGAACCGTCCGGGGGTGAACTCCCGGGCGATGTCGGTGTGGTGTCGCATCACGGTCATCAGCCGGGACAGCTCCGCCCCGTCCACCCCCGCCCCGGCGGCGTGGTGCTTCAGGAAGGCGGACCGGATCTCCTGATCGGTGGGGTTCGGGTCGCCCGGCCGCACAGGCTGGACGTCCAGCGCCGCCAGGAAGGCCACCGGCTCGCCCGCCACCCGGAGCTGCACGGCCATCTCGTGGGCGACCAGCCCGCCGAAGGACCAGCCCAGCAGGTGGTACGGGCCGTGCGGCTGCACCCGCCGGATCCGGGCCAGGTACTCGGCGGCCAACTCCCGCACCCCGACCGGCTTGCGCCACTGCCCGGCCGGCGCCGCGATGCCGTCGGACTGCAGCGCGTACACCGGCCGGTCCGGGTCCAGGTGCGCGGCCAGTTCGGCGTACGGCAGGCCGAAGCCGACGCCGCCGTGCACGCAGAACAGCGGCTCGGCGCCGCCGCCGGGCCGGATCGCCAGCAGCGGCTCCAGCAGCGCCGACGGGAGCGGCCCGCGCTCGGTGGGCCGGGCGGCGGCGGCCAGGGCCGCCACCGTCTTGTGGGTGAACACATCGGCCAGCGAGAGGGTGAGCCCGGCCTTCGCCGCCCGGCCGACGATCTGCACCGAGCGCAGGCTGTCACCGCCGAGCGCGAAGAAGTCCCCGTCGACGTCGACCCGTTCGAGCCCGAGGACCTCCGCGAAGACCACCGCGATCACCTCCTCGGCCGGGGTTCGCGGCGGACGCGCCCGGTCCGCGGCCCGGCCCGGCAGCATCGGGTCCGCCCCGGGCTCCGGCAGCGCCCGGACGTCCAGCTTGCCGTTGGCGGTCAGCGGCAGCGCGGGCAGCGTCACCAGGGCGGCCGGCACCATGTGGGCGGGCAGCGACTCGCCGAGGAAGGCGCGCAGCACCGGTACGTCGACGGCGGCCACCCCGGGCAGCGGCACCACGTACCCGACCAGCTGCTGGACGCCGGCCGGCGTGCTGCGCACCCGTACCGCGGCCTGGACCACCACCGGGTGCCGGGTCAGCGCGGCCTCGATCTCGCCGGGCTCGATCCGGAAGCCGCGCAGCTTGATCTGGTGGTCCGCCCGGCCGACGTGCTCCAGGGTGCCGTCGGCCCGCCAGCGGACCAGGTCCCCGGTGCGGTACATCCGGGTGCCGGGCTCGCCGTACGGGTCGGCGACGAAGCGCTCGGCGGTGGTCACCGGGCGGCCCGGGTAGCCCCGGGCGAGGCCGGCCCCGGCGAGGTACAGCTCGCCGGTGACGCCGACCGGCACCGGCGCCAGCGCCGCGTCCAGCACGTACGCCCGGTGGCCGCCCAGCGGACGGCCGATCGGCGGGCGGCCGGTGGGCAGCGGGCCGGTGCCCGGGCGCAGCCGTTCGCTCCAGGTGGCGCAGACCGAGGCCTCGGTCGGGCCGTAGGCGTTGCGCAGGTCGAGCCGCCCGGCGAGGCGGTCCACCAGGGCGGGCGGGCAGGCCTCGCCGCCGACGGCGAGCAGCAGACCGTCCGGCAGCGGCGCGTCCTCCGGCAGCCCGGCCGCGACGGGGGGCGGCAGGATGGCGTGGTCGACCCCGTGCTCGGCCAGCAGCGCGGCCAGCTGGTCCCCGGCGAGCCGGCTCTCCTCGGTGGCGAACACCAGGGTCCCGCCGGTGCACAGCGAGGCGCCCAGTTCCCAGACGCTGGCATCGAAGCTGAAGGAGGCGAACTGCAGCACCCGGCGGCCCGGGCCGAGCAACCCGTGCAGGCCGGCCACCAGGTTGACCGCCCCGGCGTGCGGCACCGCCACGCCCTTGGGCAGGCCGGTGGAGCCGGAGGTGTAGATGACGTACGCGGTGTCCTGCGGGGTGAGCGGCCGGGTGCGGTCGGCGTCGCCGGGGTCGGTGTCCGGGTGCCCGGCCAGTTCGGCGAGCGTCCCGGGGGCGTCCAGCAGCAGCGGGACGGCGGCCGTCGGGGGCAGGTCCACCCCGTCGACGGCCAGCACCTGGACGGGCGCCGCGTCGCCGAGCAGGTGGGCGATCCGCTCGGCCGGGTAGCGCGGGTCCACCGGCAGGTAGGCGGCGCCGGTCTTGAGCACCGCCAGCAGGGCGACCACCAGCTCCGGGGAGCGCGGCAGGGCGAGCGCCACCACGTCCCCGGGGCCGGCCCCGCGGGCCAGCAGCAGGTGGGCGAGCCGGTTGGCCCGGGCGTTCAGCTCGCGGTGGTCCAGGCGTACCGTGCCGGGCCCGGCCGGGACGGCGTCGGGGGCGATCAGCGCCGGGCGGTCCGGGTGCTCGGCGGCGGCCCGCTCCAGCAGCGCGGGCAGGGTGGCGGCGCCGTACGCCCCGGCGACCGGCGGCGGGGCCGGCGGGCCGCTCCACTCGGTCAGCAGGACGCGCCGCTCCTCGGCGGTGAGCAGCTCCAGGGCGCTGAGCGGGGCGTCCGGGGTGCGGGCGGCGGAGTCCAGCAGGGTGGCCAGCGAGCGGGCCAGCCGGGTGGCGGTGGCGGCGGTGAAGAGGTCCTCGCGGTACTCCAGCAGGATCTCCAGCCCGGCCGGGCCGCCGTCCGCGGCGGTGCGCTCGCGGACCTGGAAGGACAGGTCGAACTTGGCCGTGGTGGTGTCGACGGGCAGCACCTCGGCGGTCAGGCCCGGCATCGGCGGCAGCGCCGCCGGCCCGGGGCTGCCGGTCCCGAAGGCGGCGTTCTCGAAGGCCAGCACCACCTGGAAGAGCGGCTGGCGGCCGGTCGAGCGGGCCGGGTTGAGCCCCTCGACCAGCTGCTCGAAGGGCAGTTCGGCGTGGGCGTAGGCGGTCAGGTCGGTCTCCCGGACGCGCCCGAGCAGTTCGCGGAAGGCCGGGTCGCCGGAGGTGTCGGTGCGCAGCACCAGGGTGTTGACGAAGAAGCCGACCAGCTCCCGGACGGCCTCCTCGGTGCGCCCGGCCACCGGGCTGCCGAGCGGGATGTCGGTGCCGGCGCCGAGCCGGGTGAGCAGGGCGGCCAGCCCGGCCTGGACGGCCATGAACAGGCTGGCGCCACCGTCCCGGGCGAGTGCGGCGAGCCGGGCGTGCGCCTCGGCGGGCAGCGCGCAGCGGACCTCCGCGCCGCGCTGCCCGGCCCGGTCGGGCCGCGGGAAGTCGGCGGGCAGCTCCAGCTCCTCCGGGATTCCGGCCAACGCCTCGCGCCAGTGGGCGAGTTCGGCGGCGGCCAGGCTGTCCGGGTCGTCCTTGGCGCCGAGCAGGGCGCGCTGCCAGAGCGCGTGGTCGGCGTACTGCACCGGCAGCGGCCGCCAGTCGGGCGCCCGCCCCTCGGCCCTGCACCGGTAGGCGGTGGTGAGGTCGCGCACCAGCGGGCCGAGCGACCAGCCGTCGGCGGCGATGTGGTGCACGGTCAGCACCAGTGCGTGGTCGGTCGGGCTCAGAACGAACAGCCTTGCCCGCAAGGGCACTTGGGCGGACAGCGCGAAGGGGTGGGCGGCCTCGGCGGCCAGTGCGCCGGGCAGTTCGGCCGCCCGCAGCTCCACCGACTCCAGCCCGCCGCCCGCGCGTTCGGCCTCGGCGACGGTGAGCACCAGCTGCGAGGGCAGGCCGTCCGCCTCGGCGAAGACGGTGCGCAGGCTCTCGTGCCGCTCCAGGACGTCCCGGACGGCGGCGTCCAGCGCGGCCCGGTCCAGCGGGCCGGTCAGCCGGACGGCCAGCGGGATGTTGTAGGCGCCGGTCGGGCCGTCCATCCGGTCCAGGAACCAGAGCCGCTCCTGGGCGTGCGACAGCGGCACGGTCGCGGGCCGCTCGGCGGGGCCCAGCACCGGCCGGGCGCGCCCCCCGGCCGCTGTGGGCACCGGTCCCCCGCCGGCCGCTGCCTCGCCCGCTGCTCCCCCGACGGCCGCCGCTCCCCCGCCGGCCGCTCCCCCGCCGGCCGGGCCGCCGCCGGACAGCGCCCGCGCCAGCCCCTCGGCCGTCCGGGCGTCGAACAGCGCCCGCAGCGGGACGTCCCCGCCCAGCTCGGAGCGCAGCCGGTTGACCACCCGGGTCGCCGAGAGCGAGTGACCGCCCAGCGCGAAGAAGTCGTCGTCCGCGCCGACCCGCTCCAGCCCGAGGGCCTCGGCGAACACCGCGCAGAGCAGTTCCTCGCGCTCCCCCACCGGCGCCCGCCCGGTGCCCGCGCGCTCCTCCGCCGGGGCGGGCAGCGCCTTGCGGTCGACCTTGCCGTTGGGGGTCAGCGGCAGCTCGTCCAGCGGGACGTACACCGCCGGCCGCATCGGCACGGGCAGCGCCCGCGCCGCTTGCTCCCGCAGCCGGTCCAGGTCGAGGCCGGCCGGCACCACGTGGGCGACCAGCCGGACGTCCCCGGCCCGGTCGGCGCCGGCCGTGACGACGGCCTGCCGGACGCCGGGCTGCGCGGCCAGCACCGACTCGATCTCGCCCAGCTCGATCCGGTGGCCGCGGATCTTCACCTGGAAGTCGCTGCGCCCGGCGTACTCCAGCCCCCGGCCGCCGGTGTCCCAGCGGGCGATGTCGCCGGTGCGGTACATCCGGCTGCCGGGCGGGCCGTACGGGTCGGCGGTGAAGCGTTCGGCGGTCAGGCCGGGCCGGCCCAGGTAGCCCCGGGCGAGGCCGGCGCCGGCCAGGTAGAGGTCCCCGTAGGTGCCGTCCGGGACCGGCCGCAGCGCGCCGTCCAGCACATAGGCCCGGGTGTTGGCGATCGGGGCGCCGATCGGCGGCGGGCCGGACCGCCGCCCGTCCAGGACGGCGGCGGTGGACCAGACGGTGGTCTCGGTCGGGCCGTAGACGTTGGTCACCGAGGCGCAGTGCGCGGTCAGGGTGCGGGCCAGCGGCTCGGGCAGCGCCTCGCCGCCGACCAGGGCGCGCAGGCCGGCCAGCCGGGGGGCGTGGTCGGCAGCGAGCGACTGCCACAGGCTGGGGGTGGCCTGCAGCACCGTCGCGCCGAGCCCGGTGACGGCGTCGGCCAGCGCAGCCGGGTCGCGGACGGTCCCCCGGTCGGCGAGCAGCAGTTCGGCGCCGGTGACCAGCGGGACGAACAGCTCCAGGTTGGCGATGTCGAAGCCGAAGGTGGTGACGGCGAGCAGCCGGTCCGCCGGGGTGACGCCGAAGCGCTCGGCCATGTCCCGGACCAGGTTGACCAGCGCGGCGTGCGGCACCACCACGCCCTTGGGGCGCCCGGTGGAACCGGAGGTGTGGATGACGTACGCCGGGTGGTCGCCGGACGGCTCGCGCGACACGCCCGCACCGGCCGCCGGCGGCAGGCCGTCCGGGTCGTCCAGGACCCACGACTCGCCGGCGAGCGGCAGCAGTTCACGCACCCGGCGGTGGGTGAGGGTGACCACCGGGGCGGCGTCCTCGATCATCAGCCGCAGCCGCTCCACCGGGTGGTCCGGGTCCAGCGGCAGGTAGGCGGCCCCGGACTTGAGGACGGCCAGCGCGGCCACCACGAGGTCCGTCGAGCGGTCCAGGGCGATCGCCACCACCCGCTCCGGGCCGGCCCCGGCGGCGACCAGCCGCCCGGCCAACTCGTCGGCCCGTTCGTGCAGTTCGCGGTAGCTCAGGCGCTGCCCGGCGCACCGCAGGGCGGGGGCGTCCGGGGTGCGGGCGGCCTGGGCGGCCAGCAGCGGGGCGAGCCAGGGGCCCGGCGCCGGGGTCGTGGTGGCGTTGCGGGCGTCGAGGATCCGGGCCCGTTCGGCCTCGTCCAGGACGTCGAGCCGGCCGCAGGGCCGGTCGGGCGCGGCCACGGCGGCGGCCAGCAGCCGGGCGAAGCGCCGTCCGATCAGCTCCGCCTCGGCGGCGTCGACCAGGGTGGGCAGGTGGTTCACGGCGAGGCCGAAGGGCGTGCCGGGGAAGACGGTGAGGGTGACCGGGAAGTCGGTGGCCGAGCGGATGTCGACGCCGGTCACCCTGGAGTCGCCGGCGACCCCCAGACTGCCCATCGGGTAGTTCTGGAACATCAGCGCGGTGTCGAAGAGTTCACCGCGCACGGGGGTGAGCTGCTGCACCTCGGCCAGGGTGAGGTGCTCGTGCGGCAGCAGCCCGGTCTGGGCCTGCTGGACGGCGGTGAACAGCTCGGCCGGGGTGCGCTCCGGGTCGACGTCCACCCGGACCGGCAGGGTGTTGGCGAACAGCCCGACCATCCGCTCGACGTCCGCGAGCCCGGCCGGCCGGCCGGAGCTGACCGCGCCGAACAGCACGGTGGACTGGCCGGTCAGCCGGGACAGCAGCAGCGCCCAGCAGCCCTGCACCACCGCGTTGACGGTCAGGCCGCGTTCGCGGGCGAAGCCGGTCAGCCGCTCCGCCACCGCCGGGTCGAGGTCCAGCGGGACGGAGCGCGGCAGCGCGTCCGCGCCCTCGCCCCGGGTGCGGCCGGCCGGCACCAGCCGGGTCGGCTCGGTCACCCCGGCCAGTGCCGCAGCCCAGGCGGTCCGGGCGGCCTCGCGGTCCTGGGCGCCGAGCCAGGCGAGGTGGGACTGGTAGCGGGCGGGCGGCTCGACGGGCCCGGATCCGCCGGCCAGTTCGGCGAGTTCACCGAGCAGGGTGACCATCGACCAGCCGTCCAGCAGGATGTGGTGGACGGTCCACAGCAGCCGGCAGCGCCCGTCCCCGGCACGGGCCAGGGTGAGCCGGTGCAGCGGTGGGCGGGCCAGGTCGAAGCGGCGCAGCCGGTCCTCCTCGGCCAGCCGCTCGAACCCGGCGTCGGCCTGCGCCCCGGCGCCCGGCACCGCGACCTCCCGCCAGGGCAGCGCGACCGCGGTCGGCACCACCTGCACCACCTCGCCGTTGCGGCGCGGCCGGAAGCAGGCCCTGAGGTTGGGGTGCCGCTCCAGCAGCGCGCCCGCGGCGGTGCGCAGGGCGGCGGCCTCGGCTTCGGGCAGCTCCTCGAAGTCGAGCACCAGCTGAATGGTGTAGACGTCCGTCCCGGCGCGGTCGTACTCCGAGAGAAAGAGCAGTCCCTGTTGCAGCGGCGAGAGCGGAAGGACTTCACTGATGGCGGACTGCCGATTCAAACCGGGCTCCTCACGGAAGGCCCGCACAAGTGCGGTGCAGGTGCGGTGCACGTACGGAATAATAAACGTTTTCCGATGACGCTGACGGGCAACTGACCGGCAGCTGACGGACGGCTGACGCACACCCCCACCTGGGACGACGCGCATCGCGCGGGGTCCGTCAGCAATCCGTCAGCCCTTCGTCAGCTCCTCGTCAGCGACCGGCGGGAGGCTTGCCGTCGAGGGTAATTCGCCACCGAAGGCCAGGAGTTTCCCGTGCCGGTCATTTCCGCGTCGCACGAATTCGAGGTCAGTGACCTCTTCGTGAATCTTCAGCCGATCTTCGGGCACCGCCTCTTCCTGAAAGTGGAGGGATTCAACTTCGCCGGGTCCATCAAGCTGAAGGCGGCCCGGGAAATGGTCGCCCGGGCCGAGGAGTCCGGCGCGCTGGGGCCCGGTTCGACGCTGGTGGAGTCCTCCTCCGGGAACATGGGCGTGGCGCTGAGCGTGCTCGCCGCGGCGCGCGGCTACCGGTTCGTCTGCGTCACCGACTCCCGCTGCAACGAGGCCACCCGGCGGACCATGGAGTCCTACGGCACCGAGGTGCACGTGATCACCGAGCCGCACCCGGAGGAGGGCTTCCTCGGTGCGCGGATCCGGCACGTCCGGGCGCTGCTGGCCGAGGACGAGCGGCGGGTCTGGCTCAACCAGTACCTCAGTCCGGGCAACTGGATGGCCCACTACCGCACCACCGCGCCCGCCATCGCCCGCCAGTTCCCGGACCTCACCGTGCTGTTCGTCGGCGCCGGCACCACCGGCACCCTGATGGGCTGCGCCCGGTACTTCCGGGAGCGGCGCCCCTCGGTGCGGGTCGTCCCGGTGGACAGCGTCGGCTCGGTCACCTTCGGCACCCCGCCCGCCCCCCGGCACATCCCGGGCCTGGGCACCAGCGTCCGCCCGCCGCTGCTGGACGACTCGCTGGTGGATCCCGCGATCCACGTCGAGGAGCGCGACACCGTGCGCACCTGCCGGGAACTGATGCGCGGGGGCTTCCTGTTCGGCGGCTCCACCGGCACCGCGGTGAGCGGGGCGGTGCGCTGGCTGGACGAGCACCACGGCGACGGCATGGGCGGTGTCCGGAACCGGGTGACGGCCGTGACCATCGCGCCGGACCTCGGCGAGCGCTACCTGGACACCGTCTACCACGACGAATGGGTGGCCCGCTCGATCGGTCCGGAGGGCCTGCTGCCGGGCGTCGCCCGCGGTGGGCTCGGCCTCGACGCCGGGCTGCACGCCGTGACGGGCTGAGCCGGGCGGCCCGGGTCCGGGGGGTCACCACGGAACCGGGGTACCGAGAGTTGCCAGAGACTTCGAAGCGGGCTGGGGCAGGGATGACGGAGCACGAAGCAACGACGACGAACCGGGGCGCGGTCCTGCCGCTCACCGCGGCGCAGGCCGAGATCTGGTTCGACGAACAGTTCGCCGCCGGGCCGCTGGCCTACAACATGGCGGACTACATCGACCTGCGCGGGCCGCTCGACCCCGAGCTGCTCGGCCGGGCCCTGGGGCAGCTGGGCCACGAGGCCGAGGCGCTGCGGGTGCAGTTCGTCGAGGAGGACGGCGGGCCCGGCCAGATCATCCGCCCGCTCGCCCAGCTCCCGCTGAAGCGGCTGGACTTCACCGGCGACCCGGAGCCGTCGGCGGCGGCCGAACGGTGGATGCGGGCGGACCACGCCGACCCGATCAAGATCACCGACTTCCCGCTGTTCCGCGGCGCGCTGATCCGGCTCGGCCCCGAACACCACCTGCTCTACCTGTGCATGCACCACATCCTCGCGGACGGCTTCAGCCGCGGGCTGCTCTACCCGAAGCTCGCCGGGCTCTACGGCCGGCTGGGCGCCGGGGCCGGGACGCCGGAGCCGGAGGACGGCGCGATGCCGCCGTTCCACCAGCTGCTGGAGGCCGAACGCCGCTACCTCGACTCCAAGATGGTCGGCAAGGACCGCGACCACTGGACCGACCGGCTCACCTCCGAGCGGTACGGCCCGCGGCCCGAACTGGTCTCGCTCTCCGAGCAGGAGCCGGCCCCCGCCCGGGTCGCCCTGCGGGAGACCGTCCGGCTCTCCCCGGAGACCACCACCGCGCTGCACGCCCTGGCCCAGGACGGCAAGGTCACCCTGCCGGTGCTGATGGTCGCCGCGATGGCCGCCTACACCCAGCGGGTCACCGGCGTCACGGCGCCGCTGCTCACCCTGCCGGTCACCGGCCGGGTCGGCGCGGTCAGCCGGGCGATCCCCGGGATGCTCGCCAACTACCTGCCGCTGGCCGTCCGGATCCGGCCGGAGCTGACCCGTACCGAACTGCTGCGCGCGGCCTGGCGCGAGGTCGCCGGGGCCCTCCAGCACCAGCGCTACCGCGGTGACCGGATCCGTCGCGACATCGGTCTGCGGATCGACGACCAGCGCCCCTTCGGACCGTTCATCAACGTGCTCGCCCAGGACCCGGAACTGGCCTTCGGCCCGGACTGCCGGGGCCTGGTGGTCAACCTCTCCACCGGCATCGTCAAGGACCTCATCCTGACCGTCCTCAACGCCGACGACGGCACGGTGGAACTGCACCTCGACGGCAATCCCGCCCTCTACACCGCCGCCGAACTCGCCACCCACCTGGCCCGGTTCTCGGCCTTCCTGGGCATCCTCGCCACCATGCCCGGCGACCGCCCGCTCGGCCGGATCGGCCTGGGCGCGGACGGCGAGCCGCTCGGACTGCTCGGCGACTGGGACCGTACGGCCGCCCCCGACCAGGGCCTGGTGGAGCGGGTGCGCGCGGTCGCCGCCGAGCGGCCCGACGCGCCGGCCGTCCGGGACGGCCGTGAACAGGTCTCCTACCGCCGGCTGCTGGCGCGGGCCGCCGGATCGGCCGCCCGGCTGACCGCCGCGGGCACCGGCCGGGGATCGGTGGTCGCGCTGCTCGCCGAGCCCGGCGTGCCCTTCGTCACCGGGGTGCTGGCCGTCCAGGCGGTCGGCGCCGCCTACCTGCCGCTCGACCCGGCCGCCCCCGCCGCCCGCAACGCCGCCCTGCTGGCCGACAGCGGCGCCTCCCACCTGCTGCTCGGCGCCGGCTGCACCGCGCCGGACGGCACCTCGGCCACCGTCCTGCCGCTGGCCGAGCCCTCGGACGCCGACTGCACCACCGAACTCCCTTCGCTGGGCTGCGGATCCGACCTCGCGTACGTGATGTTCACCTCCGGCTCGACCGGCCGCCCCAAGGGCGCGATGGTGCAGCGCTCCGGGATGATGAACCACCTCTGGGCCAAGGTCCACGACCTGGAGCTGGTCGCCGGTGAGACGGTCGTCCAGAACGCCCCGCTGACCTTCGACGTCTCGGTCTGGCAGATGCTGGCGCCGCTGGTCGTCGGCGGCAGCGTCCGGGTCACCGGCGTGGAGACCGCGGCCGACCCGCACGCGCTGTTCGCGCTGGTCCAGGACGAGGGCGTCGCCGTCCTGGAGGTCGTCCCCTCGCTGCTGCGGGCCGCTCTGGACGCCTGGGACCTCGACGGCGACGCGCCCGGACTCCCCGAACTGCAATGGCTGGTGGTCACCGGCGAGGCGCTGCCCGCCGACCTCTGCCGCCGCTGGCACGACCGCTACCCCGACGTCCCGATGATGAACGCCTACGGCCCGACCGAGTGCTCCGACGACGTCACCCACGCCGTCATCGCGGTCGACGACGAACTCGACGCCCGGGTCCCGATCGGCGGCGCGGTCCGCAACACCCGGCTCTACGTGCTCAGCGACGAACTCCAGCCGGTACCCGTCGGCGTGCCCGGCGAGCTGTACGTCGGCGGCGCCGGCGTCGGCCGCGGCTACCTCCACGACCCGGCCCGCACCGCCGCCACCTTCCTCGCCGACCCCTTCGCCGGCGAGGGCTGCCGGATGTACCGCACCGGCGACCGTGTCGTCCAACGCCCCGACGGGCAGCTGGAGTTCATCGAGCGCCGGGACCACCAGGTCAAGATCCGCGGCCGCCGGGTGGAGACCGGCGAGATCGAGGCCGCGCTCCGCGGCCTGGACACCGTCACCGACGCCGCCGTCGCCGTCCTCCCCGACGCCTCCGGCAACCCCCGGCTGGTCGGCTACCTCACCGGCCCGGGCGTCCGGCCCAGCCAGGTGCGGGCCGAACTCGCCCAGCTGCTGCCCGCGTACATGATCCCGGCCTCCTGGCTGGTCCTGGACGCCCTGCCGCTCACCCCGAACGGCAAGCTCGACCGCAAGGCCCTACCCCAGCCCGACCCCACGCAGCAGGCCGAGCGCCGCGGACCGCGCACCGAACGCGAGCGGATCCTGTGCGAAGTCCTCGCCGAGGTCCTCGGCACCACCGCCGTCGGCATCGACGAGGACTTCTTCGCCCTCGGCGGGGACAGCATCCGCTCCATCCAGGTGGTCAGCCGCGCCCGCAAGGCCGGACTGCTGTTCACCACCCGGGACATGTTCACCCACAAGACCGTCGCCGCCCTGGCCCGGATCGCGGGCGGCGGCACCGCCGACCAGCCCGTCGCCGAGGACCGCGAGGACGGCACCGGCCCGTACGACCTCACCCCGATCAGCGCCCAGCTGAACCAGGACACCGGCAGCCTGGACGGCCCGGTGTCCTCGTACGGCCAGTACGTGGTGGTCAAGGTCCCCGTCGACCTGGACGTCGAGCGGCTGGACACCGCCCTGCACGCCCTGGTCGACCACCACGACGCGCTGCGCACCCGGGCCACCGAGCCCTCCCCCGGGCTCTGGCAGCTGGAGGTGCTGCCGGCCGGCGCCCTGGCCGGCGCCCGGCTGGCGACCACCGCGGAGCCCGACCAGTCCGACCAGTCCGAGCAGTCCGAGCAGTCCGAGCGGCCCGATGTGCTCGCCTTCGCCGAGCGGCAGGCCACCGCGGCCCTCGCCCGGCTCTCCCCCGCCGACGCGGTGATGCTCCAGGCCGTCCTGATCCCCGCCGCGCCCGGCGCCGACAGCGCCCACCTGGTGCTCGGCGCCCACCACCTGGTCGTCGACGGCGTCTCCTGGCGGATCCTGCTGCCCGACCTGGCCGCCGCCTGCACCGCGCTCGCCGAGGGCCGCGCCCCGGCCCCGGACCCGGTCGGCACCTCCTACCGGGCCTGGTCCCGGCTGCTCGCCGAGCAGGCCCGCACTCAGCACCGCGGCGCCGAACTCGCCCTCTGGCAGAGCATCCTGGACGGCCCGGACCCGCTGATCGGCAGCCACCGGCTCGACCCGGCCACCGACGTGTACGGCACCCGGCGCACCCTGCGCCTGGAACTCGGCCCCGAGGTCACCGGCCCGCTGCTCACCGACGTCCCGGCGGCCTTCCACGCCGAGGTCAACGACGTGCTGCTGACCGGCCTCGCGATCGCCGTCGCCGACTGGCGCCGCCGCCACGGCCACCCCGACCGCACCGGCACCCTGATCGAGCTGGAGGGCCACGGCCGCGAGCAGCTCAGCGACCACCTGGACCTCTCCCGCACGGTCGGCTGGTTCACCGCCGCCTTCCCCGTCCGGCTCGATCCCGGCACGCCCGACTGGGACGAACTGTGGTCCGGCGGGCCCGCGTTGGCCACCGCCCTGAAGCGGATCAAGGAACAGCTGCGCGCCCTGCCCGACCGGGGCGTCGGCTACGGCCTGCTGCGCCACCTCAACCCGCACTCCGCCCGGCTGCTGGCCGGCCGGACCGGGCCGCAGCTCGGCTTCAACTACATGGGCCGCTTCGACGCCCGGCGCAGCGCCCACTGGGAGCCGGCCGGCGGGGACGGCGTGGTCGGCACCGGCGCCCACCCGGACCTGCCGCTGCCGCACCTGCTGGACGTCACCCCGGCCACCGAGGACCGGCCGGACGGCCCGCACCTGGTCGCCAACTGGTCCTGGGCCGGCCGCACCGTCGCCGAGGAGACCGCCCGGGACATCGCCCAGACCTGGTTCCGCGCCCTGGAACTGCTCGCCCGCCACCCCGGCCCCGGCGGCCACACCCCCTCCGACCTGCCGCTGGTCCGGCTCGACCAGTCCGAGATCGACGAGTACGAGGCCGGACTCGCTGCCGCCGGCAACGCCTTGGCCGACATCCTGCCGCTCACCCCGCTCCAGCAGGGCATGCTCTTCCACGCCGACCACGACGCCACGACCGAGCAGGACGTCGACGTCTACACCCTGCAGATCGTCGCCGACATCGAGGGCGACCTCGACCCGGCCGCGCTGCGCGCCGCCGGCCAGGCCCTGCTCGACCGCCACCCCAACCTGCGCGCCGCCTTCCACGCCCGGGCCGGTGGCGAACCCGTCCAGGTCGTCCCCCGGCACGCCCGGCTCCCCTGGCTGGCCACCGACCTGACCGAACTCCCGGAGCCCGCCCGGGCCGCCGAGCTGGACCGGCTCACCGAGGCCGAACGCACCCGCCGCTTCGACCTCACCGACCCGCCGCTGCTGCGCTTCGCCCTGCTCACCCACGGCGAGAACCGGCACCGCTTCGTCTGGACCAGCCACCACATCCTGGTCGACGGCTGGTCGATGCCGCTGCTGGTCCGCGAACTGTTCGCGCTCAGCGCTCCCACCGCGCCTGCCGAGCCCGCCGCGCCCGGCCCGGACGGCGCGCCCGTCGCTCCGGTCCCCGCCGCGCTGCCCGACCCGGCCCCCTACCGCGACTACCTCGCCTGGCTCACCGCCCAGGACCGCGAGGCCGCCCGTACCGCCTGGCGCGGGGCACTGGCCGAGCTCGACGGCCCGACCCTGGTGGTCCCCGCCGACCCGTCCCGGGTCCCCGCGCTGCCGCGGTCCGTCCGCACCGAGCTGCCGCCCGAGCACACCGCCGCGCTGGCCGACTGGGCCCGCGGCCGGGGCCTCACCCTGAACACCGTGGTCCAGGGCTGCTGGGCGCTGCTGCTCGGCCGGCTCACCGGCCGCCAGGACGTGCTGTTCGGCGCCGTCACCTCCGGCCGCCCGGCCGAGGTGCCCGAGGTCGAGTCGATGATCGGCATGTTCCTCACCACCGTGCCGGTCCGGGCCCGGCTGGCCCCCGGCACCACCCTCGCCGAACTGCTGCACGCCCTCCAGGAGCAGCAGAGCGCGCTGCTCCCGCACGAGCACCTCGGACTCGCCGCGATCCACCAGGCCGCCGGGCTCACCGGCGAGGCCTTCGACACCGTGGTGCTGTTCGAGAACTTCCCGCTGGACGAACGCCACCTGGCCACCGGCGACGCAGGCCCCCGGGTGGTCCGCGCCGAGGCCCTGGACGCCCGGCACCACCCGCTCAGTCTGGTGGTGCACCCCGGCGAGGCGCTCAGCCTGCGGCTGGACCACCACCCGGAGCTGTTCGACCGGGCCGGGGTCGAGCGGATCGCGACCGTGCTGCTGCACCTGCTGCGCACCGTCGCCGAACGACCGGACCTGCCGCTGGCCCGGATCGACGTCACCGCCCCGACCGACCTCACCGGCACCGCCACCCCCGGCGAGCTGGGCGGACTGCTCGGCGACTGGGACCCTTCGCTCCCCGAGGAGAGCCTCGGCGTGGTCGAGCGGGTCCGCGCGGTGGCCGAGCGCACCCCGGAGGCCGTCGCCGTCACGGACGACCACGGCCCACTGAGCTACCGGGAGCTGGTCACGGCGGCCGGCGGCCTCTCCGCGGCCCTGGCCGGGGCCGGGGCCGGCACCGGCTCGGTGGTCGCGATGCTCGCCGAACCCGGCGCGCCCTTCGTCACCGGGGTGCTCGGCGTCCTCGGCGCCGGCGCCGCCTACCTGCCGCTCGACCCGGCCGCGCCCACCGCCCGCAACGCCGCCCTGCTGGCCGACAGCGGCGCCTCCCACCTGCTGCTCGGCGCCGGCTGCACCGCGCCGGACGGCACCTCGGCCACCGTCCTCGACCTGGCGGGGGCGCTCACCCCGACGGCACTCCCCGGGACGGCCCTCACCACGACGGCACTTCCCGCGACGGCCCTCCCCGAGCCGGTCGGCACCGGGGCGGACCTCGCGTACGTGATGTTCACCTCCGGCTCCACCGGCCGCCCCAAGGGCGCGATGGTCCAGCGCTCCGGGATGATGAACCACCTCTGGGCCAAGGTCGGGGACCTGGACCTGGCCGCCGGTGAGACGGTCGTCCAGAACGCCCCGCTGACCTTCGACGTCTCGGTCTGGCAGATGCTGGCGCCGCTGGTCGTCGGCGGCAGCGTCCGGGTCTCCGGGACGGGTACGGCCGCCGACCCCAACGCGCTGTTCGCGCTGGTCCAGGACGAGGGCGTCGCCGTCCTGGAGGTCGTCCCCTCGCTGCTGCGGGCCGCCCTGGACGCCTGGGACCTCGACGGCGACGCGCCCCGGCTGCCCTCGCTCCGCTGGCTGATGGTCACCGGCGAGGCGCTGCCCGCCGACCTCTGCCGCCGCTGGCACGACCGGCACCCGGACGTCCCGCTGATGAACGCCTACGGCCCGACCGAGTGCTCCGACGACGTCACCCACGCCGTGCTGCGCAAGGGCGACCAGCCGGGTGCCCGGGTGCCGATCGGCGGCGCGGTCCGCAACACCCGGCTCTATGTGCTCAGCGACGAACTCCAACCGGTCCCCGTCGGCGTGCCCGGCGAACTGTACGTCGGCGGGGCGGGCGTCGGCCGCGGCTACCTCCACGACCCGGCCCGCACCGCCGCCACCTTCCTCGCCGACCCCTTCGCCGGCGAGGGCTGCCGGATGTACCGCACCGGCGACCTGGTCGTCCAACGCCCCGACGGGCAGCTGGAGTTCATCGAGCGCCGGGACCACCAGGTCAAGATCCGCGGCCGCCGGGTGGAGACCGGCGAGATCGAGGCCGTCCTGCGCACCCTCGACCCGGTCACCGACGCCGCCGTCACCGTCCTCCCCGACGCCTCCGGCAACCCCCGGCTGGTCGGCTACCTCACCGGCCCGGGCGTCGACCCCGAGCGGATCCGCGACCGGCTGGCCGAACTGCTGCCCGGCTACATGATCCCGGCCTCCTGGCTGGTCCTGGACGCCCTGCCGCTCACCCCGAACGGCAAGCTCGACCGCAAGGCCCTGCCCCTGCCCGACGCGACCGCCGACCAGACCGCCGGCCGGGCCCCGCGCACCGAACCGGAGCGGATCCTCTGCGCCATCCTCGCCGAGGTGCTGGGAACGGCCGCCGTCGGCATCGACGAGGACTTCTTCACCCTCGGTGGGGACAGCATCCGCTCCATCCAGGTGGTCAGCCGCGCCCGCAAGGCCGGCCTCACCCTCACCACCCGGGACGTCTTCACCCACAAGACCGCCGCCGCCCTCGCCCGGATCGCCGAGGAGGCCGGAGCGGAGGCCGCCGAATCCGCCCAGGCGGAGCCCGCGGGCAGTCTGATCGAGCTGTCGGACGACGAACTGGCCGATCTGGAAATCGAGTTGAACGAGGAGCTGTCGTGACGACCGGCCCGAGAAAGAGCCCATCCGGCGTCCCCGCCCCTGCCGCCCCCGCCACCAGGGGGAAGATCAGCGAGGTCCTGCCCCTCTCCCCGCTCCAGCAGGGCCTGCTGTTCCTCTCCTCCTACGACCGGACCGCGCCCGACCTGTACACCCTCCAGCTGGTCGCCGAACTGGACGGCCCGGGCGCTGCCGACGGCGAGCGGCTCGCCGCCCGGCTGCGCACCGCCGGCACCGCCCTGCTGCACCGCCACCCCAACCTGCGGGCCTGCTTCCGCCACCGCAAGAACGGCGAACCGGTGCAGGTCGTGCTCAAGGACACCGAGCCGCAGTGGGAGCTGCGGGACCTCACCCACCTGCCCGAGGCCGAGCGGGAGGCCGAGGCCCGGCGGCTGACCGAGGAGGACCGGCTGCGCCGGTTCGACCTGGCCCGGCCGCCGCTGATGCGGTTCACCCTGATCCGGCTCGGCGAGGGGCGCCACCGCTTCCTGTGGTCGGTGCACCACATCGTCCTGGACGGTTGGTCCTTCCCGCTCGCCGTAAGGGAGTTGGGCCTGCTGGGCGATCCGGCCGGCGCCGCCTCGCTGCCCGCGCCCGCGCCGTACCGGTCCTTCCTGACCTGGCTGAACGGCCGCGACCACACCGCCGCCCGGGCCGCCTGGGCGGAGCTGCTGGGCGACCTGGACGGGCCGGTGCGGGTCCTGCCGCCGAGCAGCCCGTCGAACGAACTCCCCGCCACCGCACGACGGTTGCTCAGCGAGCGGCACACCGCCGCACTGGCCGGCTGGGCCCGCGGCCAGGGCCTCACCCTGAACACCGTGGTCCAGGGCTGCTGGGCGCTGCTGCTCGGCGGGCTCACCGGCCGGCAGGACGTGGTGTTCGGCTCGGTCACCTCCGGCCGCCCGGCCGAGGTGCCGGAGGTCGAGTCGATGATCGGGCTGTTCGCCAACACCCTGCCGGTGCGCGCCGAACTGCGCCCGGACCGCCGGGCGAGCGAACTGTTCGCGGCGCTGGCCGCGCAGCAGCTGGCGATGATGCCGCACGAGCACCTGCCGCTGGCCGAGGTGCAGGCCGCCTCCGGGGTGCGCGGCGAGCTGTTCGACACCGTGCTCGCCTTCCAGAGTTTCCCGATGGACGAGGCGGCGCTGTACCGGGAGTCCGGCGGCACCGTCAGCGCGGCCCGCATCCTCTCCGCCACCCACTACCCGCTGAGCCTCACGGTCTTCCCCGGCGACCGGCTTGACCTCCAACTCGGCCACCGGGTCTCGGTGTTCGGCACGGACGAGGCCGAACGGCTGCTCGACCGGCTGGTGGACGTCCTGGCGCGGGTCGCCGAGGACCCGCACACCCTGCTCGCCCGCCTCGGCGCACCCGAGGGCGCCGCCACCCCGGCCGGCCCGCGGCACGCCCCCGCCGAGCACACCCCGCCGGCCCGCCGCACCACCGTCCCCGCCCTGTTCGCCGAGCAGGCCGCCCGCACCCCGGATGCCGTCGCGGTCACCGCGCCGGACGCCGAGCTCAGCTACCGCGAACTGGACGAGCGCGCCAACCGGCTGGCCCACCTGCTGATCGCGCACGGCGCCGGCCCCGAGTCCTTCGTCGCCGTCGCCCTGCCGCGCGGCGCCGACCTGGTCGTCGCCGTCCTCGCCGTCCTCAAGGCGGGCGCCGCCTACCTGCCGCTGGAGCCCGCCCACCCGGCCGAACGGACCGGCCACGCCCTGGCCGACGCCCGCCCCGCCCTGCTGCTCACCGCCACCGGCCTGCTGCCCGACACCCCCGGCCTCCCCAGGATCGACCTCGACGCCCCGCAGACCACCGCGGCCCTCGCCGTCGCCCCGGCCGGCGCCCCCGCCACCGCCGTCGGCCCCGACCACCCGGCGTACGTGATCTTCACCTCCGGCTCCACCGGCCGCCCCAAGGGCGTGGTGGTCCCGCACCGCAACGTGGTCCGGCTGCTCGACGCCACCGAGCGGCGCTTCGGCTTCGGCCCGCGGGACGTCTGGACGCTGTTCCACTCGATCGCCTTCGACTTCACGGTCTGGGAGCTGTGGGGCGCCCTGCTGTACGGCGGCCGGCTGGTCGTGGTCCCGTACGACGTCTCGCGCTCCCCCGAGGCCTTCCTGGAACTGCTCGCCGCCCAGCGGGTGACCGTCCTCAACCAGACCCCGTCCGCCTTCTACCAGCTGATCCGCGCCGACGCCGAACGCCCGCGCGAACTCGCCCTGCGCACCGTGGTGTTCGGCGGCGAGGCGCTGGACCACGGCAAGCTGGCCGACTGGTACGCCCGGCACCCCCAGGACGCGCCGCGGCTGGTCAACATGTACGGCATCACCGAGACCACCGTGCACGTCACCGCGCACGAGCTGACCGCGGAGCCGGCCGAGGGCGGCAGCGCGATCGGCCGCGCCCTCCCCGACCTGCGGACGTACCTGCTGGACGGCGCCCTGCGGCCGGTCCCGGCCGGGGTGCCCGGCGAGCTGTACGTGGCCGGCCCGGGCCTGGCCCGCGGCTACCTCGGCCGCCCCGCGCTGACCGCCGAACGCTTCGTCGCCTGCCCGTTCGAAGGCGGCGGCGCCCGGATGTACCGCACCGGCGACCTCGGCCGGTGGCGGCCGGACGGCACCCTGGAGTACCTGGGCCGGATCGACGAGCAGGTCCAACTGCGCGGCTTCCGGATCGAGCCCGGCGAGATCGCGAGCGTCCTCGGCCGGCACCCGCTGGTCGCCGAGGCCACCGTGCTGGCCCGCGAGGACCGCCCGGGGGACCAACGGCTGGTCGCCTACGTCGTCCCGGCCGCCGCCGACCGCGCCGGACTCCCCGTCGACCAGACCGAACTCCCCGCCGAACTGAGGGCGTTCGCCGCCGAACGGCTGCCCGAGCACATGGTGCCCGCCGCCGTGGTCACCCTCCCCGCGCTGCCGCTGACCGGCAACGGCAAGCTCGACCGGCGCGCCCTGCCCGCACCCGTCTACGCCACCTCCGCCCGCGCCCCGCACGGCCCCGGGGAACAACTGCTCTGCGCGGTCTTCGCCGAGGTGCTCGGGCTGCCCGAGGTCGGCGCCGACGACGAGTTCTTCGCCCTCGGCGGCCACTCGCTGCTCGCCGCCCGGATCGTCAACCGCGTCCGGGCCGAACTCGGCGCCGAACTCCAGGTCCGGGACCTCTTCGAGGCCCCCACCCCCGCCCGGCTCGCCCAGCGGCTGCCCGGCGCCGCCGGCCCGCGCCGCACCCCGCTCACCGCGGGCCCCCGCCCGGCCGTCCTCCCGCTCTCCCCCGCCCAGCAGCGGCTCTGGTTCGTCGAACAACTGGGCGCCCCCGGCGGGCTGTACCACATCCCGCTGGCCGTCCGGCTCTCCGGCCGCCTCGACACCCTCGCCCTGGCCGCCGCCCTCCAGGACGTGGTGACCCGGCACGAGGCGCTGCGCACCGTCTTCCCCCGACGGGGCACCGAACCCACCGCCGAGCAGCGGGTGCTCACCCCCGCCGAGGCCACCCTGCCGCTCCCGGTCAGCCGCAGCACCGAGGCCGGACTGCCCGCCGCGCTCGCCGCCGAGGCCGCCCGGGGCTTCCGGCTGGACCGCGAACTGCCGCTGCGCGCCCGGCTCTTCGCCCTCGGACCGGAGCAGCACGTGCTCTCCCTGGTGCTGCACCACATCGCCGCCGACGGCTGGTCGCTCGCCCCGCTCACCCGGGACCTCACCGCCTGCTACCTGGCCCGCCGCGACGGCCGGCCCGCCGAACTCCCGCCCCTGCCCGTCCAGTACGCCGACCACACCCTCTGGCAGCAGGCGCTGCTCGGCACCGAGGACGACCCGGACAGCCGGACCTCCCGCCAACTCCACTACTGGACCGATCGGTTGCGCGACCTCCCGGCGGAGCTGGCACTGCCCTTCGACCACCCGCGCGGCCCCCGGACCGACCACCGCGGCGCGGCCCACCGCAGCACCGTCCCCCCGGAGCTGGCCGAACGGCTGCGCCGCACCGCCGCCGACTGGTCGGTCAGCCCCTTCATGCTGCTGCGCACCGCCCTCGCCGCCCTGCTCACCCGGCTCGGCGCGGGCACCGACATCCCGCTCGGCAGCCCGATCGCCGGCCGCACCGACGAGCAGCTCGACGACCTGGTCGGCATGTTCGTCAACACCCTGGTGCTGCGCACCGACACCTCCGGCGACCCGGCCTTCCGCGAACTCGCCGAGCGGGTCCGCGAGTCCGACCTGGCCGCGCACCAGCACCAGGAGCTGCCGTTCGAGAAGCTGGTCGAGGTGCTCAACCCGGAGCGCTCGACGGCCCGGCACCCGCTGTTCCAGGTGATGATCGGCCACCACCGCCCTGGTCCGGCCCCCGCCCCGGATCCGGAACTCACCGTCAGCGCGGAACCCGTCCCGACCGGCACCGCCAAGTGGGACCTCTTCCTCCAGGTCACCGAGGAGCCGGACGACCCGGCCTTCGGACTCACCCTGGAGTACCGCACCGACCTCTTCGAGGCCGCCACCGCCCGGCGGATCACCGAGTGCTACCTGCGGCTGCTCGCCGCCGCCCTCGCCGCCCCCGCCACCCCGCTCTCCCGGCTGCCGCTGATCGCCCCCGAGGAGCGGGCCGAACTGCTCGCCCTCGGCACCGGCCGGCTCGGCGAAACCGGGCCGCCCGACACCGTCACCGCCCTGGTCGACCGCCGGATCGCCGCCACCCCGCAGGCCGTCGCGCTGGTCCACGCCGGACCGGACGGGCTCCGGCGCACCAGCTACGCCGAACTGGACGCCCAGGCCAACCGCCTCGCCCGGCTGCTCGCCGCCCACGGCGCCCGCCGCGGCGAGCTGGTCGCCCTGCGCCTGGAGCGCGGCCCCGCCGTGGTGCGCACCCTGCTGGCCATCGCCCGCACCGGCGCGGCCTACCTGCCGATCGACCCCTCGTACCCCGCCGAGCGGGTCCACCACATGCTCGCCGACAGCGGCGCCCGGCTGCTGCTCACCCAGCGCTCCCTGACCGGCCTCGAACTGCCCCCGCAGGTACGCCCGCTGGTCCTGGACGACCCAGCGACGGAGGCCGACCTGGCCGCCCGGCCGGCCACCGCCCCCGAGGTCACCGTCCACCCCGACGACCTGCTGTACGTCATCCACACCTCGGGCTCCACCGGCCGGCCCAAGGGCGTCGCGGTCACCCACCGCGCCGCCGTCCGCCTGGTGCGGGGCCTGCCGGAGCTCGCCCCCACCGCCGAGGACACCTTCCTGTACTTCGCGCCGGTGGCCTTCGACGCCTCCACCTTCGAGATCTGGGGCCCGCTCGCCCACGGCGCCCGGCTGGCCGTCCAGCCGCCCGGCCCCGCCGACCCCGAGGCCCTGGCGGACTTCCTGGCCCGGGCCGGGGTGACGGTCGCCTTCCTCACCACCCAGCTGGTCAACACCCTGGCCGACACCCGCCCGCGCGCCCTGGCCCCGCTGCGCACCCTGCTCACCGGCGGCGAGGCGCACTCCCGGGACCACCTGGACCGGCTGCGCGCCGCGCTGCCCGGCACCACCGTCCTCCACGTCTACGGCCCCACCGAGGCCACCACCTTCGCCACCGACCAGGACCTCGCCCACGCCGACGGCACCGTCCCGATCGGCCTGCCGATCGGCGACACCGGCGCGTACGTCCTGGACGAGGCGCTCCAACCGGTGCCGCGCGGCGTGGTCGGCGAGCTGTACCTGTCCGGCCCGGGCCTGGCCCGCGGCTATCTCAACCGGCCCGGGGCCACCGCCGAGCGCTTCACCGCCGACCCGTACGGCCCGCCCGGCACCCGGATGTACCGCACCGGGGACCTGGTCCGCTGGGACCGGCACGGCCGGATCGAGTACGTCGGCCGGGCCGACCAGCAGGTCAAGATCCGCGGCCACCGGGTCGAACTCGGCGAGGTGGAACGCCTGCTGGCCGCCCACCCGGCCGTCGCCCGGGCCGCCGTGCTGGCCCCCGCCGACGCCGCCGGCCAGCGCCGGCTGGTCGCCTACCTGGTGCCCGCCGAGGGCCGCCCGGTGCCCGAACCGGCCGAGCTGCGGCGCCACCTGGCCCGCTCGCTGCCCGGCCACCTCGTCCCGGAGGCCTACGCCGCGCTGCCCGAGCTGCCGCTGAACGCCAACGGCAAGCTGGACGTCCGCGCCCTGCCCGCGCCGGCCGCCGCCCCCGCCTCGACCCGCCCGCCCCGGACGGCCTCCGAACGCCTGCTCTGCGCGGCCGTCCAGGAGGTGCTGGAGCTGCCGGCCGCCGGACCGGACGACTCCTTCTTCGCCCTCGGCGGGGACAGCCTCAAGGCCATCCGGCTGGTCAACGCGGCCACCCGGGCCGGGCTGCCGCTCACCCTCGGCGCGGTCTTCGAGCACCGCACCCTGGAGGCCCTGGCCGCCACCGCCGAACCCGCCGGCGCCGAACCCGCCGCCGGCTCCGCGACCGGCCTGGACCCGCTCGCCCCCGTGCTGCCGATCCGGCCCACCGGCAGCCTCCCCCCGCTGTTCTGCGTGCACGGCGGCCTCGGCTTCGCCCTGCCCTTCGCCGCCCTCGCCGAGCACCTCGACCCCGACCGCCCGGTGTACGGCCTCCAGGCCCGCGGGCTGTCCGACGACGGCCCGCTGCCCACCGACCTCGGCGGGGTCGCCGAGGAGTACCTGGCCCGGGTCCGGGCGATCCAGCCGCACGGCCCCTACCACCTGCTCGGCTGGTCCTACGGAGGCATGGTCGCCCACGAGATGGCCGTCCGGCTGCGCGCCGCCGGCGAACCGGTGGCCCTGCTGGCCAACCTGGACGCCTACCCCGACGACGCCGACGGCGTCCGGCCGAGCGACGCCGAGTTCCTCGCCGACTTCCTGGCCGAGGCCGGCGTCGACCCCGTCATCCCTGGTGCCCCCGTCGTCCCCGTCGACCCGGGTGACCCCGGTGCCCCCGCCCCGCTCACCCCCCGGAGCGTGGCCGCCCACCTCGCCCGCACCCCCGGCCCGCTGGCCGGCCTCGGGCCCGGCCTGCTGGAACGCCTGCTGGCCGTCATGCGCAACAACCTCGAACTCTTCCAGCGGTTCACCCCGAACCGCCTCGACGACTGCCCGATGACCCTCTTCGTGGCCGCCGGCGGCCCCCGCCGTCCCACCCCGGAGGAGCGCGCCCTCAAGCTCAAGAGCTGGGCGCCGTACATCGGTTCGGCCGTCCACGCGCACGACGTGGACGCCGGCCACCAGCAGTTGTTGCGACCCGGACCGGCCGCCGCGATCGGGGCCGTCCTCGAAGCGGCCCTCGCCGCCCCCGACCACCAGTGACCCCACGAACCACCGACAGGAGCGCACCAGCATGGCGAACCCCTTCGACCGCGAAGACGGCACCTTCCTCGTCCTCGTCAACGAGGAGGGCCAGCACTCCCTCTGGCCGTCCTTCGCCGCCGTCCCGTCCGGCTGGTCGGTGACGCTGGACGCCACCGACCGGGCCACCGCCGTCGCCCACATCGAGGCCAACTGGACCGATCTGCGCCCGCTCAGCCTGCAACGGCAGGACTGAACCCGTAGGCCTCCGCCGGGAATTCGCATTCCCCGCGGACCGGCCCCGCCGACGCCGCCCGCCGCACCCGTGGAGCCCCCGTCCACGCGGTGCGGCGGGCGGCCGTTCTGCGTCCCCGGCCACCCCCGCCACCAGGCCTTTTCGCCGCCGCCAACCTCCGTCAGTGAACAGTCAGTTGGACGTCATCGACCCGTCATCGGCGCTGATTAGTTTTCTGGCCGGAAGCACATTCCGGGTGTCTGGAAAAACGGAGGAAACGAGCATGACGACGGTTGCGCCGGAGCGCCTCACCCGTATCCGAGAAATCATCGCCGAGAACATCGACGTACACACCGAGTTCTCCGACACCGCCTTGTTCGTCGACGAGTTGGGCGCCGACTCGCTCAAGCTGATCGACGTGCTGAGCGCGCTGGAGATGGAGTACTCCATCGTCATCGACATGAACGAGCTGCCGAAGATGGTGAACGTGGAGGCCACCTACCAGGTGACGGCGGTCGCGGCCGGCTGGTAGCCCACCCCGCACCTCCCTCCCGTCACCCCACGCTCAAGGAGAGGTCCCATGGACTCCACCGCACAGTCACCAGCGGCCCCCCGGTCCGGCACCCCGGCCGGGCGCCGCCGGGTCGTCCTCACCGGCCTCGGGGCGATCTCCAGCATCGGCACGGGCGTCGCGGAGTACACCGAGGGGCTGCGGGCCGGCCGCTCCGGCGCCCGGCCGATCACCCGCTTCGACACCGAGGGCTTCGGCCAGAACACCGCCTGCGAGGTGCCGGACTTCGAGCCGGAGCGCTGGATCCACCGGGTCCCGCTCGAGGAGATGGGCCGGGCCGGGCAGTTCGCCGTCGCCGCGGCCCGGATGGCGGCGGACGACGCCGGGTTGACCGAGGCGGACCTCGGCGAGCGCCAGGCCGTGATCAGCGTCGGCACCACCGACGGCGAGTCCCACGACATCGGGCTGCTGGTCGAGCAGGAACTGGCCGCCGGCGACCCGAAGGCGATCGACCCGGTGCTGTCCCGCCGGATCAACGCCGGCCGGCTGACCACGGTGATCGCCCGCGAGCTGCGGATGCCGAACGTGGAGCCGACCACCATCACCACCGCCTGCGCGGCCGGCAACTACTCGATCGGCTACGGCCTGGACGCGATCCGCTCCGGCGAGGTGGACCTCGCGCTGTGCGGCGGCGCCGACGCCGTCTGCCGCAAGGCCTTCGCCCTGTTCAAGCGGTTCGGCGCGCTCACCCCGGACGTGGTCCGGCCGTTCGACCGCGACCGCCAGGGCATCCTGACCGGCGAGGGCGCCGGCATCCTCGTCCTGGAGAGTCTGGAGTCCGCGCTCTCCCGCGGCGCCCGGATCTACGCCGAGGTGCTCGGCTACGGCCTCAGCTGCGACGCCGCCCACGCCACCGCCCCCAACCGGGACGGCATCGCCCGCGGCATCCGGCTCGCCCTGGACGACGCCGGCGTCGAGCGCGACGAGATCGACTTCATCTCCGCCCACGGCACCGGCACCAAGGCCAACGACCGCACGGAGTCGGCCGCGATCCTGGACGTGTTCGGCGACACCCCGCCGCGCACCGTCGCCGTGAAGTCGATGCTCGGCCACTCGATGGGCGCCGCCAGCGCGCTCGGCGCGATCGCCTGCAGCATCGCCATCGAGCACCAGTTCATCCCGCCGACCATCAACCACCGGGAGACCGACCCGGAGTGCCCGCTGGACGTCGTCCCCAACCGGGCGATCGACGCCGAGGTCCGGATCGTGGAGAACAACTCCAGCGCCTTCGCCGGCAACAACGCCATCCTGATCCTGGGCACGTACGGAGAGCGAGTCCGCTGATGACCACCACCACCCGCGCCCCCGAGGCCGCCGAGACCCGCGTGGCCCCCGAGACCCCGGTGATCACCGGCTGGTCCGCCGTCTCGCCGTACGGCCTGACCCGCCGGGCCTTCACGGAGGGCCTGCGCTCCGGCGCCCGGACCGCCGTCGAACCGGCCGAGGCCTACGGACCGCTGCCCTCGCCCGAGGTCTGCCTGGTCCCCGGCTTCGACATCAAGGGCCTGCTCGGCCCGACCGGCACCGCCAAGATGGACCGGCTCACCGCGCTCACCCTGGTCGCCTCCGACGGCCTGCTGAACGACGCCGAGGGCAACCGGGTGGTAGCGACCGACGAGCGCACCGGCGTGGTCCTCGGCATCTCGATGGGCAGCCTGGAGAACGTCACCAACTTCCTGAAGCAGTCGTACACCAACGCGCTGCCCTTCCACGTGGACGCCGGCCGGATCCCCTTCGGCAGCCTCAACCACGCCGCCGGCGCCACCGCGATCCGGCACGGGCTCACCGGCCCCAACACCACCGTCGCGGGCGGCCGGGTCAGCGGACTGCTGGCGCTCAACTACGCCCGCCGGCTGCTCGGCCAGGGCCGGGCGACCAAGTACCTGGTGGGCTCGGCCGAGGAGTTCTCCGCCGCGCACGCCTGGATCGAGCACGCCGCCGTCGCCCCCGGCGACCCGGCCCCGCTGCTCGGCGAGGGCTGCGGCCTGCTGGTGGTCGAGCCGGCCGGCACCGCCCAGCACCCGCCGCTGGCCGCCGTGCTGGCGATCGAGACCAGGGTCGACATCGACGACGACCCGGGCGCCGCGGTCACCGCCTGCGTGCGGCGCGCCCTGGCCCGGGCCGGCGCCACCCCCGAGGAGGTGTGGGCCGCCGTGCCCAGCGCCGCGCCCACCGCGGCCGGCCGGGCCGAACAGGCGGCGCTGGCCGCGCTGTTGCCGGCCGAGGCGCTCACCGCCGTCCCGTCCATGGCCCTGCTCGGTGACACCAGCGCGGCCGCCGCCACCTTCCAGATCCAGGCGCTGCTCGGCGCCGCCGAGGCCGAGCCGGCCGCGGCGGGCCGGATCGCCCTGGTCACCGCCGTCGACCGGGACGGCGCGGTGGGCTGCGCGGTGCTGCGTCTGCTGAGCCCCGCCGCCACCACCACCACCGCCACCGCCACCACCACGAACGGAGTGCCGGCATGATCGCCCTGGTCAGCGGCGGTTCCCGGGGCATCGGCCGGGCCGTCGTGCTGCGCCTCGCCCGGGACGGCTACGACGTCGCCTTCTGCTACCACTCCAACGCCGAGGCCGCCGAGCGCCTGGTCAAGGAGGCCGGGGAGTCCGGCACCCGGATCACCGCGACCCAGTGCGACGTCGCCGACTCCGCCCAGGTCCGCGACTGGTTCGCCCGCACCGAGCGCGAACTCGGCCCGGTGGACGCCGCGGTCACCTCGGCCGGGATCACCAGGGACCGCCCGGTGATCCTGATGCCCGAGACCGACTGGGACCAGGTGCTGCGCACCAACCTCGACGGGGTCTACCACGTGTGCCGCGCGGCGGCCTTCGCGATGAGCAAGCGCCGCAGCGGAGTGATCGTCAACCTGTCGTCGGTGTCGGGCATTTACGGTAACGTCGGCCAGGCCAACTACGCCGCCTCGAAGGCCGGGATCATCGGCTTCACCAAGTCCCTGGCCAAGGAGTGCGGCCCGCGCGGTGTACGCGCCAACGTGGTCGCCCCGGGCCTGATCGCCACCGACATGGTCGGCGACATGTCCGAGGCCGCGCTGGCGCGGATGCTGGGGAGCGTCGCGCTCGGCCGGGTCGGCAAGCCGGAGGAGGTGGCCGATCTGGTCTCCTTCCTGCTGTCCGACCGGGCGGCCTACATCAGCGGGTCGGTCTTCGAGATCCACGGCGGCGGCACGTTCTGATGGTCCGACGAGTGGGGGCGCACATGCCGCAAGCGCAGGGTCCGACGGCCGGAGGCGGCAGAGACCGCTACGACGCGATCGTGGTCGGCAGCGGCCTCGGCGGACTGTCCGCCGCGGCCTACCTGGCCGCCGACGGGCGCAGCGTGCTGGTGCTCGAACAACACGACGTGGCCGGCGGCAACGCCCACGTCTTCCGCCGCCGGCGCAAGTACGAGTTCGACGTCGGCACCCACTACGTCGGCGACTGCGGCCCGGACGGCATGCTCCCGGCCGTCCTGTCCGGACTCGGCGTCCGCGACCGGGTGGTCTTCCGCCCGATGGACAACGAGCAGGGCTTCGACCGGATCATCACCCCCACCGCCACCCTGGACGTGCCGGCCGGCTGGCCGGCCTACCGCGACCGGCTCCGCGCCGCGCTGCCCGAGGAGACCGAGGGGATCGACCGCTTCGTCCACCTCGCCGAGACGGTGGCCGTCGCCACCCGGGAGGCCCTGCTCGGCCGGTCCATGGTCGAGCTGTTCCGCGAGTCCCCGGAGACCATGCGCTGGGCCCGCCGGGCCCGCACCCTCGCCGACGCCCTGGACCACTGCCGCCTCTCCCCCAAGGGCCGCACCCTGCTCGCCGCCCAGGCCGGCAACTACGGCACCATGCCGGACGGCATCCCCTTCGCCGACCACGCCGCCATGCTCGACCACTACCTGCGCGGGGCGTACTACCCGGAGGGCGGCGGACAGGTCCTGGTGGCGGCCTTCGTCGAGGCCCTGGAAGCCCACGGCGGCGAACTGCGCACCCGGTGCGAGGTGCGCCGGATCCTGATCGACCAGGGCCGCGCCACCGGCGTCGAACTCGCCGACGGCACCCGGATATCCGCCCCCCTGGTGATCTCCAACGCCGACTACCGCCGCACCGTGCTCGACCTGTGCGGCGGCGAGCGGGCCTTCCCCGCCGACCTGGTCGCCCGCACCCGCGAGGCCACCATGCGCGGCGCCATGGTCGCGGTGTACGTCGCGCTCGACACCGAGCTGTCCGGCCTGCCCAACGCCAACATCTGGTGGCACGGCAGCGACGACATGGAGGCCGCGCACGCCGCGATGCTCGAGGAGTGCGAGCGCCACGGCACCGTGAGCGAGCTGCCGCAGCTGATGTTCTCCTTCGCCTCCCAGAAGGACCCGGGCGCGGCCGCGGTCTGCCCGCCCGGCCACACCAACTTCCAGGTGCTCACCCTCAGCCCGCCCGGCCACGGATTCTGGGGCGTCCGGGGCGGCCCGGCGGACGGCGCTCGCTACCGTCGCGACGCCGCCTACCAGGCCCGCAAGCAGCAGTTCACCGAGCTGATGGTGACCGCCGCCGAGAAGGTGATCGGCCCCTTCCGGGACCGCGTGACCCACCTGGAGACCGCGACCCCGCTCAGCCACGAGCGCTACGTCCTCGGCTCCGGCGGCACCCCGTACGGCATGGCCAGCTGGGGCAGCCTCAACCAGCGGCCCGACGTGCGCACCGACGTCGAGGGCCTCTTCGTGGTCGGCCAGAGCACCCGCTACGGCAGCGGCCTGGCCGCCGTCGCCGGCGGCGGCACGGTCGCCGCCGGGCAGATCCTCGGCCGCCCGCTGCTGAACGAGGTGGTCGCCGGAACGGTGCTCGGCGACCCCGCCCGGCTACCCGACCGAGGCCCGGGCTGGGACCCGCTGCTGGTCTCCCGCGGCCTCGCCCGCCGCAATGCCAAGGGCCTCGCCCGGATCGGCTGAACCTCCCCGCCCGCCCTCGCCCGACCAGGAGCAGTGTTCCCATGACCAGTGCCACCACGGCAGACACCGCCACCCCAGGTGCACCGACCGCCGCCGCGCCGACCTTCTCCGTGGTCTCCGGCGCCCAGGTGCACGAGGCCCTCCACGGCCACGAGCAGGACGTCATCGCCACCGTCGAGGCCGCCTACCGGCTGCACGGCGAGGGGCGGACGGTCAACCCGGACTCGTACTTCCTGCGCTTCCCGGACCGTCCGGCCGACCGGATCATCGCGCTGCCCGCCTCGGTCCAGGGCGACGTCGGGGTGCACGGCGTCAAGTGGATCTCCAGCTTCCCGGGGAACGTCGCGGCCGGCCTGCCCCGCGCCTCGGCCGTGCTGATCCTCAACGACGAGCGGACCGGCTACCCCTTCGCCTGCCTGGAGAGCTCCATCATCAGCGCGGCCCGCACCGCCGCCTCCGCCGCCCTGGCCGCCGCCCGGCTGGCCGACGCCCGCGGCGAACGCCCGCGCCGGGTCGGCTTCTTCGGCGTCGGCCTGATCGCCCGCTACGTCCACACCTACCTCGCCGCCAACGGCTTCGACTTCACCGAGGCCGGCGTCCACGACCTCTCCGCCGAGCACGCCCACGGCTTCGCCGACTACCTGCGCCGGGCCGAGGGCGAGGAACTGGCGGTCACCGTCCACGAGAAGCCCGAGGACCTGGTCCGCTCCGCCGACCTGATCGTCTTCGCCACCGTGGCCGGCGAACCGCACGTGACCGACCCGGCCTGGTTCGCCCACCACCCGCTCGTGCTGCACGTCTCGCTGCGCGACCTCTCCCCGGAGATCGTCCTCGACGCCTGGAACGTGGTCGACGACATCGACCACTGCCTGAAGGCCGGCACCTCCCCGCACCTGGCCGAACAGCGCGTCGGCAACCGCGAGTTCGTGGCCGGCACGCTGTACGACGTGCTCACCGGGGCGATCACCCCGCCCGCCGACCGTCCGGTGGTCTTCTCCCCGTTCGGCCTCGGCGTGCTCGACCTGGCCGTCGCCAAGCACGTCTACGACCACGTCCGGGCCGCCGAGGGGCTGCACACCGTGCCCGACTTCTTCCACGAGCTCAAGCGCTACGGCTGACTCGCCACCGGACGCACGACGGACGCCCGCCCCGCACCCCGGGGCGGGCGTCCGTCGTGCGCCGACCGTCCCCGCCCCCGTCAGCAGCCCGTCAGTTGGGCGTCAGCAGCCGGAGCGGAGAATCGCCCCATGAGATCCTTTGCCACCCTGGCCGAGTTCACCGAGGCGACCGGCGAGCACCTCGGCTACAGCGACTGGCTCGAAGTCACCCAGGACAACGTGGACCGGTTCGCCGGCGCCACCGGCGACCTCCAGTGGATCCACGTGGACCCCGAACGCGCGGCCACCGGACCGTTCGGCGCCACCATCGTCCACGGCTACATGACGCTCGGCCTGCTGCCCGCGATGATGCGCGCGATCTTCGAGATCGAGGACGTCACGATGGGCGTCAACTTCGGCCTGGACAAGGTCCGTTTCCCGCACCCGGTCAAGGTCGGCGCCCGGGTCCGCGGCGGCGCCCGGGTCACCAGCGTCCGGGAGACCCCGGTCGGCCACCTGGCCGCGGTGCGGATGACCGTGGAGATCGAGGGCGAGTCCCGCGCGGCCTGCGTGGCCGACACCCTCTCGCTCTTCCTCGCCGACCCAACCCCCGTGGACCAAGAGGGGAGTTAGTACTACCGATTTCCGCCCCCCGCCGCCGCCAGAATGGTCCCCACGGCCACCACGGCCGGGCAACGCGAAGGCACCAGAGAGGAGCGTGTCCATGGACCGCACGATGCAGCTCGGGGCGGACCCGGCACCGGTCGAGATCAGGGGCTTCTCCGCCTCCGCCGGATTCACCGGACTGGGGCGCGCGGTGGCGCTCTGCTGGCTCTCGGTCGCCGCCTTCGGCCGCTCCCTGGGGCTCTCCACCGCGATCTCCCTGGTCGGCTCCGGCCTCGGCCTGGTGCCCCGGTCGATGGAGCGGGTCCGCGCCCTGGCGGCCCGTCAGCGCGCCCTGGCCGAGGACTGGTCGGGCGTCCGCATCCCGGGCCCGCCCGGACCGCTGCCGCCCACCCCCGAGGGCGCCTCCGGGGCCGTCGCCCGCTACCGCTGGATCCTGAGCGACCCGCAGACCAAGCGGGAGTTCACCTGGGTCCTCACCGACCCGATCGTCGGCGGCCTCCTCGCCTTCGGGCCGATCGCCCTGGTGCTCAGCGGCCTCTGGGGCATCTTCCTGGCCTTCTTCGGTGTCCCGCTGTCCCTCGAGTGGGACGGCCTCTGGTACCAGTTCATCCCGATCGACGGTCAGGCCACCGCGGTCCTGGCCGGCGTGCTCGGCCTGCTCCAACTCCCGCTCGCCCTCTGGGTCGCGCCCCGCGCCGTGCGCAAGCACGCCCTCTACACCCGCTCGATGCTCGCCCCGAGCGAGCAGGAGCTGATGGCCAGCCGGATCGAGCACCTCACCACCACCCGCAGCACCGCGGTGGACACCCAGATGGCCGAGATCCGCCGGATCGAGCGCGACCTCCACGACGGCGCCCAGGCCCGCCTGGTGGCGATGGGCATGACCCTGGACGCCGCCGAACACCTCCTGGAGACCAACCCGGACGCCGTCCGCGCCCTGCTGATCGAGGCCCGGGAGTCCTCCACCAAGGCTCTGGAGGAGATCCGCAACCTGGTCCGCGGCATCCACCCGCCGGTCCTCGCCGACCGCGGACTCGCCGACGCGGTACGGGCCTTGGCGATGGTCTGCCCGGTCCCCACCGAGGTCGCGGTGGACCTCCCCGGCCGCCCCGAGATGCCCGTCGAGTCCGCCGCCTACTTCGCCATCTCGGAGATCCTCACCAACGTCTCCAAGCACTCCCACGCCGACCGCGCCTGGATCGACATTCGCTACGATCACGGCATGCTGCGCATCACCGTCACGGACACCGGACGCGGCGGCGCGGACGCCACCCGCGGCACCGGCCTGCGCGGCATCGAACGACGGCTCGCCACCTTCGACGGCGTCCTCGCCGTCAGCAGCCCCGTCAACGGCCCCACCATGGTCACCATGGAGCTCCCTTGCGCATTGTCCTCGCCGAAGACCACTTCCTCCTGAGGGACGGTCTGATCCGCCTCCTCCAGGCCTACGGCCACGAGGTGGCCGCCGCCGTCGACAACGGCGCCGACCTCCTCCGCGCCCTCACCGACCACCAGCCGGACGTCGCCGTCGTCGACGTCCGGCTGCCCCCCAACTTCACCGACGAGGGCCTGCGCGCCGTCCTCACCGCCCGCCGCACCACCCCCGGCCTCCCCGTCCTCCTCCTCTCCCAGTACGTCGAACCCCTCTACGCCCGCGAACTCCTCGCCAGCGGCGGCCGCGGCGTCGGCTACATGCTCAAGGACCGCGTCACCAACGGCTCCCAGTTCCTCGACTCCATCCGCCGCGTCGCCGACGGCGGCACCGCCATGGACCCGGAGGTCATCTCCCAGCTCCTGGTCCGCAAGGAACGCGACGAATCCATCTCCGCCCTCTCCACCCGCGAACGCGAAGTCCTCGAATGGGTCGCCCAGGGCCGCTCCAACGCCGGCATCGCCCAAGGCCTCTTCATCACCGAGAAGGCCGTCGCCAAACACATCAGCAACATCTTCACCAAGCTCAACCTCATCCCCACCGACGCCGACAACCGCCGCGTCCTGGCCGTCCTCGCCTACCTCGACCAGTAGCCCCGCCACCCGGTCCTCCCGCACGGGCGAGGCCGACCTCGGCGGATCGAGTTCCGCCCTGACGCCAAGCGGTCAACTCCCGCGCCGGAAACACAGATTGCACACTGAGCGATCGAGCCACTACGCTCACACCGGGCGACCTGTTCGATGTCCCCGCGTCATGAGACATGACTCCTCCGCCGATTCCTTCGATCGAGCCCGAGCAGTCGTGTAGCTTGCCGTGCTCCCTGGGGTGCTGGTGCTGACACCTTGTTCCCCTCGGGCCGGATGGTGTGCGGCTCGGACGGCATCAGAGGTTCCGGAGGCGACACGCTCCGAGGACCGACACGGGTGGAGGTCGGCGGAAGTCATGTCCGCGCTCTCGCTTCGCCTCGCGCGCACGCGCCTGGCGGCAGGACGAAGACATGTCCGATTCATCTGCCGACGTTCACGGAGTGCTGCCGGTGCCCAGCAATGACGCCATGACCATCCTGATTTCCTTGGGCCAGGACGAGGTCGCCCTCGTCACGGTCGTTCTCCTGCAAGCGGTTGACGGATGCCGCGCGGTCACGTCGCCGGAAGCCGCGGCACGCCGGGGCTCCGGGGTGACCATCGGTCAGCTGGCGGCCCAGTGGACCGAGATCGCCGAGAGGGAGCTGCACTGCTCGGTCGTGAACATGAACGGCGAGCGTTTGTTCACGGTGCCGCTGACGCCGGAGGGCTGGTACCAGGTTCGCGCCGCGCTCAGCGAGTCGGCCGCACAGCTCTCCCGGCCCGCGAACGGCGGCGAGGCGACCGTCCGCGCGAATCGGGATCGAGCGCGCAGGGCGCTCCTCCTCGCGGACCGGATCGTGGAGGCCACGAGTGAGTGAGGAAGGGGCCGTCGAGGCGGAGGGCGGCTGGCAGCCTTCCCAGTGGACGCTTCCCCGCGCCGCCGCGGTGGACAACCTCGCCGACACGCTTGCCGGAAGGGGTTTCTCGGAGAGCGCGGTCCGAGGGCTGGCACGAGCGGCGGTCCGCCCGGACGAGATGCGCCGGAAGTTGGCCGATGTCGCCGAACTGCGCGTCCAGGGCGGCACCTTGTCGATCGTGGAGACCCGGCTGTGGTCCGCGTCCGTGGTGCCTCATCCGGCCAACCCGCGGGAGTACGGGCGTCGCACCTATGCCCTCGGCGGGAGAGGAGCCGGTCTGGCCATGCCCGAACCCGTCTCGGGCCCGGACCACTGCGCGGAGCTCGAGATCCGGGTCGACAGCCCGAACGTTCTCGCGCAGCGCTTGGAGGACACCAAGGGACGGCTCGTCAAAGAGAATCCTCTTCGCGAGGACATCGGGGTGGAGGGAGTCCTCCAGCCGCTGACCGTCGTCTCGATGACGGTGCACCACCACGACGGACGCCCGTCGGAAACGATGCTGATCGCCGCGGACGGTTCGAGCCGCATCAGTGCGGTGCACGACCTGCTCGGCTACGCGCCGGCGAAGGTCGCCTACGAGTGGGGGAAGGACGACCGGAAGTTCCGGAGGGAGGTCAACTCGCTCGTCCGCCTGACCCAGAAGGTGGGCTGGGAGAACCTCAGTGAGACCGATCAGGCGAAGGTGCGGGTGCTCACCGTCCCCGCACGCGTCGTCGTCGGATTCGTCTCCGACCACCGGGCCCAACTCCGCTTCCACACGGCCGTGCGCAACTTCATCGGCCTCACCCACATTCGCCCGCCCAAGCCGTACAGCCCGGCGGTTGAGAACGAGGCCAAGGCCGATGCCGTGCTCGACACCTTGGCCGAGCCCACTCGAACTCGACCGGCCCGCATCACTGCGGCTGAGAAGCGGTGGTTCGCCGGGACGATCACCGCCCAAGAGGCCGTGGACGAAGGGTGCAGCCGAGATCGCGACGTGCGCGCCGGGGAGATCGTCCGAGCCGTGCTGGGTGCTGGCACGGCACGCCGCGTCAACGACGGCATCCGGTCGCTGACGGCGAAGCAGAAGCCCACACGCGAGGACCGGGTGGACATCGCCGTCGAGCTGATCCTTCGCCCGGTCAGGACCGAGGAGAACGACGACCCCCACTTCATCCGGCCGCGGCGCGCCGTCCTGCAACGCGCCTACCGGCTCCCGGAGATCGACAGCCTTCCGCATGACAGTCCGCTGGAGGGGGTGGCCGAGGCCGGCCGGTCCCTGGAGGAGCTGCGTGACGACGCCCTGGAAGAGATGAACGGCGGGCTAGGCGACAACGGACGGCTGGGTGTCGCCCAGACCGAGCTCGCGGTCAAAGCCGCCTACTACATGGCACTGGCCAAGCCGATGGCCCTTCAACGCGAGCTCTTCGGCGGGCCGGACGACAATGACGACCGCACCGCGGTAGCCGTCCTGCGCGCCATGCTCTCCCGCCGACGCGGCGTCCTCCAGGCCTACGAGATCGTGCGGGCCGGCCGGCTGGGGCTGAAACTGTACGAGGTCGACGAGGACGGCCTCGTACCACGGAGCTCCGAAGGTGCGCGCGAGCTGACCAACGACCGGGTCCGCCACACCTACAACGGCGAAACCCTGGAGAAAGCGGCCTCGGGCTTCAAAGCCGCGAGTCTGCGCTGGGCCGACGTGACCGTGAGCGTCGACCGACTGAAGGGGGCCGTGGACGTCCTGCGGACCGTCCCCGTCGATCTCGGCGGAGCCAGCCTCGTCGAGCGCGACGGATGGGACTCCCTGGAGGTTACGGCCCTTCGCTCGAAGCTGGACCGCATCTCCCGAACGCTCGCCGATTGGGCGGACCGGTACGACGACCGACGCGGGGCCGAAGCGACAGAGCCCGAGGAGGGGACGTAGCGCACGCCACGGAAGCCAGGTCGCAGCCACGGTTCGAGTGATCACAGGAGCGCCGGCAGAGTACGGCTGCCGATGCCCGCAAGCCGGACGGTGCTGACACAACAGCACCCGGATGCTCTCGGGCGGGCGTCGGCCTGCAAGCTACAGGCCGACGCCCGAACGCCAAGGAATGACAAAAGGCCCAGGTCACGGGCTACGCGACCTGGGCCTTCAACTGAGCCGCCTGCGGGATTCGAACCCGCGACCTACGCATTACGAGTGCGTTGCTCTGGCCAACTGAGCTAAGGCGGCACCGCTGCCACGTGTGGTGGCAACGCGGGTCAGTCTACACAGGTTCGCAGGTGATCCGTAGCCGGGATGGTCGGGCAGCGGGCCTGGCCGGGCCGGGGCGGGCGGGGGCGGATGGTTTCTGCTTCAACCGATCTCCGGTGCGACGTTAGGATGATCGCCCCCCTGCCACCCCTCCCCACCCCCGGAGCGCACCGTGTTCGGTGTCAACGACCTGGCGACGTACGTCCTCGGCGCCCTCGTGATCATCCTGCTGCCCGGCCCCAACTCGCTGTACGTGCTGTCGGTCGCCGCCCGCAAAGGCATCCGGACCGGGTACCGGGCGGCGGCGGGCGTGTTCGTCGGCGACCTCACGCTGATCAGCCTGACCTCGCTGGGGGCCGCCTCGCTGCTGAAGGCCAACCCGGCGGTGTTCGCGGTGGTCAAGTTCGGCGGCGCCGCCTACCTGCTGTGGATCGGGTTCGGGATGCTGCGGTCCGCCCGCGAGCTGTGGCGCGAGCGCCGGACCGGGGCCGAGCAGGGGGCCGGCGCGGAGGCGGCGCCGGAGGAGAGCGAGCGGCCGTTCCGGCGGGCGCTGGTGATCAGCCTGCTCAACCCGAAGGCGATCCTGTTCCTGCTGTCGTTCTTCACCCAGTTCGTCGACCCGTCCTACGGGCAGCCCGCGCTGTCCTTCGCGCTGCTCGGCGGGATCCTGCAGACCTTCAGCCTGCTCTACCTCTCCCTGCTGATATTCGCCGGCACCACGCTGGCCTCGGCCTTCCGCCGCCGCAAGCGCCTGTCCGCCACCCTGACCAGCGGCGTCGCCGTCCTGTTCGCGGGCTTCGCGGCGAAGCTGGCGGTCTCCTCCGTCTGACGTCGAGCCCGTCTGACCTCGAGTCCGCCTGACCTCGGGATCCCCGGCCCCCGACGCCGCTACCGGGCGCAGCGCTTGCCCGGCTCCGGGGCCTCCCCGGTGAGCAGGAATCGGTTGACCGCGTCGTCCACGCAGGTGCTGCGTCGCCCGTACGCGGTGTGGCCGTCCCCGTCGTAGGTGAGCAGACGGCCGGACTCCAGCTGGCCGGCCAGTGACCGGGCCCAGTCGTACGGGGTGGCCGGGTCGCGGGTGGTGCCGACGACGACGATCGGGGCGGCGCCGGCGGCCCGGATGGTGTGGGCCGCGCCGGTGGCCGGGACCGGCCAGTAGGCGCAGGTCAGCGCCATCCAGGCCATGTCGCGCCCGAAGTGCGGCGAGGCCCGCTCGAAGTCCGGCACCGCCCGCTGGACGTCCTCCGGCGAGCGGAACGGGGCGGGCAGGTCGAGGCAGTTCACCGCCGTGTTGGCGAACATCAGGTTGGGGTAGGAGCCGTCGGCCTCGCGCCCGTAGTAGGCGTCGGAGAGCTTCAGCAGCCCGGTGCCGTCGCCCGCCTTGGCGTCGGTGAGCGCGGTGCGCAGCTTGGGCCACAGGAACTCGGCGTACATGGCCTGGACGACGCCGGTGGTGGCCTGGGCCCCGGTGAGCCGGCGCCCGTTGTCGGTGCTCGGCAGCGGGTGGGCGTGGACGGTCGCGAACAGGGCGGTGAGCTGGTCGCCGACCTGCCGCTCGGTGCGGCCGAGCGGGCAGTCCTCGCGTTTGGCGCAGTCCTTGGCGAAGGCGGCCCAGGCGGTCTCGAAGCCGCCGGCCTGGGTGCGGTTGCCGGTGACCGAGTCGAGCGCCGGGTCCATCGCGCCGTCCAGCACCACCCGTCCGGTCCGGCTCGGGAACAGCCCGGCGTAGGTGGCGCCGAGGAAGGTGCCGTACGACTTGCCGACGAAGTTCAGCCGTTCGTCGCCGAGCAGGGCCCGCAGCACGTCCATGTCGCGGGCCGCCTCGACGGTGCTGAGGTGGCCGAGCGCGGCCCCGGCCTGCCGGTGGCAGCCGTCGGCGAACTCCTGGTCGGCGGCGACCAGCGCGTCGATCGCCCGCTGGTCGCCGGGGGCCAGATCGGCGGCGGTGAAGGCGTCCATCCGCTCGCCGGTCAGGCAGCTGACCGGGTTGCTGCGGCCCACCCCGCGCGGGTCGAGGCCGACCAGGTCGTACCGGGTGCGCACGATGCGGTCGTACGTCCCGGCGACGGCCTCCAGGTACTCGATCGCCGATCCGCCGGGGCCGCCCGGGTTGAGCAGCAGCGAGCCCGAGCGGCCCTCGCCGCCGGGGTCGCCCGGGAGGGCGGCGGCGCGGGCGGCCGAGAGGGTGAGGTCGCCGTCGCCGGGGCGGTCGTAGTCCATCGGCACCCGGAAGGCGGTGCACTCGAACCCGCCGTCACACGGCTGCCAGACCGGCCGCTGCCCGTAGTACGGCGCGAGCGCGGCCGGTACGGCGGCGGGCAGCGGCTCCAGTGGGGTGGCGCCGGCACCCGTCGAGTCGGAGGAGGCCTGCCCGGACGCGCCACTCCCGCCGCCCGGCTCCGAGGAGCCCCGGCTGCACCCGCCCGCCGCGGCCGCCGGCAGCCCGACCGCGAGCACCGCCGCAACCAGCCGCACCCGCACCCGCTTCCGCCCCCGCCCCCGCTCCCGCCCGAAGCCCCTCATCCGCTTCCTCTCCACACGTCCACACTCCGAGAAAGTACGAGAACGAAGAAACGCCACTGCCCGGTACCCGCACCGGGTACCGGGCAGCGTAACGGCCGGCTCGACCGGCCCTCGGAGCGCCCGAACCGACGCTCAGGACGCCTTCGCCAGCGCCTCCGCCAGGAACTGCGCCGCCTGCCGGACCAGCCGCGCCCGTTCCCGCTCCGCCGAGTAGTCCTGCACGTTGTCCGAGATCCGCACCTCGGCCTTGGCCGCCGGACCGGGCCCGGCCTTGAGCGCGGTCTGCAGCTTGCGGGCCGCGTCCAGCCCGGCGGCGTCGCCCTTGGCGGCGGCCAGCAGCAGCTTGGCCGAGCTGCCGGCGGGGGCCTCGGCGCCAGTCTGGGTGAGCGCGGCGGCGTCGTAGCGGCCGGAGACTGCGGCGGCCGCGCCGTAGAGGTCCGGCCGGGCCAGCCCGGCGGCGGCCGCGCACGGCGCTCCGCCCTCGACCCCGAGGGTGCCCCAGGAGGCCGGGCCGGACGGGAGGGTCCGGAAGGAGGCCGCGATGGTGGCGCGCAGGGTCGCGTCGTCGGCGACGGCGGCCGGGGCCGCGGCGACCAGCTCGCAGGGGTGCGCGGTGCCGTTCGGAGCCTCGGGGGCGACCAGGATGAACGGGCGGGCCCGGCCGGCCTGCAGGGCCGCGCCGACGCCCTCGAAGACGTCCGGCACCTCGGCGTCGGCGGTCTTGCGCGGGGTGGCGGAGTGCATCACGACGACGGGGAAGCGCGCGTTCGGCTCCTTGGCGTACTGCGCCGGCAGCCAGACCCGGACGTTGCGCGGCTTCCCGTCGGGGCCGAGCACGGCGGACTGCAGCAGCTCGCCGCCGCCCGGGTGCCCGACGCTGTCGAAGTGACTGGCCACCACGGGTGCCGTGGCCGGGGCGGAGGCCGTCGGGTCCGTGGCGGCCGGCGGTGCCGCCTGCTGCCGGACGGCCGCACCGGGCGCACCGGGCGCACCGGGCGCACCGGGCGCACCGGGCGCACCGGGCGCACCGGGCGCACCGGGCGCACCGGGCGCACCGGCAGCGGAGCCCGCCCAGGCCCCGGCGGCGGCCGCGTCCACGTCGGGCTCCGCCGGGTCGGTGCCCGCCCCGCCCCGGCTCAGGCCGCCGAACGCCCCGAGCGCGGTGAGCACCGTCAACGCGGTGACGCACACCCCGCAGACCATCGCGCCGCCCGCCCGGATCAGCATCGGCCACCGGTCGCCCGCCAGCTCGTAGGTCGCGGCGGCCCGCAGGTCGCGCCAGCGTTGGAGCGCACCGCGCGCCAGCCAGAGCCCGCCGAGGGCGGCGGCCAGCAGGGGAATGACGAGGAGTGGACGGACCACGGAACGCACCACCTCGGGAGGAGGGCCGGCGCCGGACCGGAACCGGTGCCGTACGGGAGACGACCGTTCCGGCGGCGGCGAGCCCTCCGGAGGGGAGGGCCCGGGGTGCGGCCGGGCACAGTCGGCCCCCAGCGTGCACAACGGGTGCGCCGTCACACGCGGGTGTGCCCGGCGAGTGTCGCCCGTTCACTCGAAGGTGGGACGCCGAGTCGCCCCCGGGCACCTCCGGGCGGCGTACGGGCCCCACCGCACCGGGCCCCACCGCACCGGCCCCGCCACCCCGCCAGACCCCACCCCCACACAGCCCGGCCAACCAGCCGGGCCAACCAGCCGGGCCCGCCCCTCCGGAGGGCCCGCCGGCCGGACGGACCTCAGCCCGCCCGCAGCGCCATCGTCATCGCCTCGACCGCGAGCAGCGGGTCCACGTTGCGGTCCAGCGCCCCGCGGCAGGCGAGCACCGCCTCGATCCGGCGCAGCGTGCCCTCGGCCGTCCCGTCCTGGGCGACCCGGTTCAGCGCCTGCCGCTGGTCCTCGTTGGCGAGCGTGCCGGTGGAGCCGAGCTGGATCGCCAGCACGTCCCGGTAGAAGCCGAGCAGGTCGAGCAGCGCGACCCCGAGGGTCTCCCGGCGGGTGCGGGTGGCGCGGCTCTTCTGCCGCTTCTCCAGCTCCTTGACCGCTCCGGCCATGCCGCGCGGCGCCTTGCTGCCCTCGGCGGCGCCGTAGGCGGCCTTCAGGTCGTCGGTCTCCTTGGCGTCCTGGGTCTCGGCGAGGCCCTCGGCATCGGCCTTGGCGGTGTCGACCAGGCGCTGGGCGGCGGTCAGGCAGCCGCCGATGTCGGCGACCTCCAGCGGGATCCGCAGCACCTCGGCGCGGCGGGAGCGGGCCTGCTCGTCCACGGCGAGCCGGCGGGTGCGCTCGATGTCGCCCTGCCCGGCGAGCGCGGCCAGCCGGGCGGTCTCCGGGTCGACGCCGTCGCGGCGGACCAGCATGTCGGCGACGGCGTCGGCGGCGGGCGTGCGCAGCACCAGCAGGCGGCAGCGCGAGCGGATGGTCGGCAGCACGTCCTGGACGGAGGGGGCGCAGAGCAGCCAGACGGTGCGCGGGGAGGGCTCCTCCACGCCCTTGAGCAGCGCGTTGGCGGCGGCCTCGGTGAGCCGGTGGGCGGCGTCCACCAGGATCACCGACCAGCGGCCGCCGGTCGGATAGCTGGAGGCCCGCAGGACGAGTTCGCGCATGTCGCCGACGCCGATGGACAGTCCGTCGGTCCGCACGTACTTGACGTCGGCGTGGCTGCCGGCCAGCACGGTGTGGCAGCCGTCGCAGAACCCGCAGCCGGGCGTGCCGCCGAGCGCGAGGTCGGGGCTGGTGCACTGGAGGGCGGCGGCGAAGGCCCGCGCGGCGGTGACCTGCCCGGCACCGGGCGGACCGGTGAACAGCCAGGCGTGGGTCATCAGGGAGGCGTTCCCGCCCTGCTCCGGAGCGGCGCCGCGACCGGCCGCGACCGTCGCCCCGGCCGCCCGGGCCGCGGCGGTCAGCTGCTCGACCACCCGATCCTGGCCCACCAGGTCGTCCCAGACGGCCACTGCTGCTCCCAAGCTCCGTACGACAGCGCTCCAGGCGCCTCTTCCCCGCCGTCGAGCATACGTCTCCGCTCCGACAGCCACTGCTCCGTCCGGGGCACGGCCCCCGGGACGCCACCCCCGCCCGCCCGAACCTCCGTACGACGACGGGCGGCACCGCCCGGGACCAGCGCCCCGGGCGACACCGCCCGTCCGTCAACCGTCAGCCGTACCGGCCGGCCCTACCGACTCGGACTCAGCTCCGCCGGCCCCAGCGCCGGCCCTTGCCCTTGCCGCCGTCCTCGCCGCGCCCGTCGCCGCGCCCATCGCCGCCGGGCTCGTCCCCGCCGTGCCGGCCCGACCCGTCCTGGTCGCCGCCGCCCTGACCCCAGCGCGCCCACTCGTCACGCGAGCCGAGCAGGGTGTCGGTGAGGCTCGGCAGGTCGTCCATCGGCGTCTCCTCGGCCCACTCCGGCCGAGCCCGCTCAGCGGTCGACTGCGACTCCGAGGCCTGTGACTCCGAGGCCTGCGCGTCGGAGGTCTGCGCGTCAGTGGCCCGCGCGTCCGCCGCCCGCGGCCCGGCCGACTGCGACGCAGCGGGACGCTGTCCGGCCGGGGCCGGCCGGCCGTCCACCACCGGCAGCTCCCGGGTGCTGTCCACCGGCTCCCCGGAACGCCCCGGCTCGATCCGCGGCAGCACCGCGGTCTCGTCCACCGCCGGAACCCGCGGCAGCACGGCCGTCTCGTCCGCCGCCGGCACCTTCGGCAGCACCGCCGTCTCGTCGACGGCTGGCACCCGCGGCAGCCGGGCGGTCGCCTCGGCGGCCTCCGCCGCCCGGACCGCCGCCTGCCGGTCGCGCAACGTCAGCTCCCGCGTCGCCTCGTCGCCGAGGCCGTCCGCCGAAGCCCGCGGCGTGTCCCGCGGCGCGTCCTGCGGAGTGTCCCGGGCGGCCCGCAGCTCCGTCGTGGCCGCATCCCCGGCAGCCGGGGACCCGGCCCGGTCAGAAGCCGACCCGGCCCGGTCCGAAGCCGTCTCCGCCGCCGCGGCAGCCGCCGCGAGCGCAGCGGCCTGCGCCAGCCGGGCCTCCTCGGCCCGCTGCAGCGCCTCCTCCGCCCGGCGCCGCTGCTCCTCGCGCGCCAGCTCCCGCTGCCGCTGCAGCTCCGCCTGGGCGGCCGCCTCGTCGGCGATCCGCTTGCGCTCGGCGGCCTCCGCCGCCAACCGGGCCTCTTCCTGCGCCCGGCGGCGGGCCTCCTCCTCGGCCCTGCGCTTCGCTTCCTCCTCCGCCCGGCGACGGGCCTCCTCCTCGGCCTTGCGCCGGGCCTCGGCGGCGACCCGTTCGGCCTCCTCCTTGGCCAGCCGCTCCTGCTCGGCCTGCTCGGCCCGCAGCTGCGCCAGCACCTCCTGGCGCTTGCGCTCGGCGGCCTCCTCCTCGGCCTTCTTACGGGCCTCCTCGGCGGCGCGCCGCTCGGCCTCCTCCTTGGCCAGCCGCTCCCGCTCGGCGCGGGCGGCCTTCTCCTGCTCGGAGAGCGGCAGCTCGCGGTCGAGCCGGTGCCGGACGGCGGTGGTGACGAAGCCGGGGGCCTGACTGCCGTCCACGACCAGGTAGCGCGCCGGGTCGGCGGCCGCGAGGGCGAGGAAGCCAGCCCGGACCCGCTGGTGGAACTCGGTGGGCTCGGATTCCAGCCGGTCGAGCGCCTCGGTGAAGCGCTCCCGGGCCCGGGTCGGGTCGACGTCCAGCACCACGGTGAGGTCGGGCAGCAGCCCGCCGGTCGCCCAGCGGGAGATCCGGGCGACCTCGGTGGCGGCCAGGTCGCGACCGGCGCCCTGGTAGGCGATGGAGGAGTCCATGTACCGGTCGGTGATCACCACGGCGCCGCGGGCGAGGGCCGGCCGGATGACGTTCTCGACGTGCTCGGCGCGGTCGGCGGCGTAGATCAGCGCCTCGGCGCGGTGCGACAGGCCGGTGTTGCCGACGTCCAGGACGAGGCCGCGCAGCCGCTGCCCGACCGGGCTGCCGCCGGGCTCGCGGGTGAGCACGACCTCGTGGCCCTTGCCGCGGATCCACTCGGCGAGCGCCTGGGCCTGGGTGGACTTGCCGGCGCCGTCGCCGCCCTCCAGGGCGATGAAGAAGCCGGTGCCAGCGCCCCGGTGCGGCACGGGGCCGCTGCCGCCGCGCACCGCGTCGACCAGGTCCCGGCCGAACGGTACGGTGCCGCGCCGGTCGTCGGTGCGCAGCAGGACGACGGCGGCGAGCACCAGGGTGAGCAGCCCGGAGGTGGCGACGGCGAGGGCGCCGCCGCCGTGGATGAAGGTGAAGGAGCCGGGCTCGACGGTGCCGTACTCGACGTCCCCGTAGCCGGCGGCGATCAGCGGGACGACGACCAGCGCGACGGCGACCACGGCCCGCAGCACCGCGTACAGGTGCTCGGTGACCTTGGGCAGCCGGGCCTCCTCGACCTCCTGGGCGAGCAGGTTGCACCCGGCCGAGACGACGACCCCGGCGGCCAGGCCGGCCAGCACGGTGAGCAGCAGGACCAGCACGAAGTCCAGCACCAGCCCGGCCAGGATCAGCGCGACGCCCTCGGTGAGCAGCGCCAGCGCGAGCAGCCGGCGGCGGGAGAGCGAGGGCAGGGTGGCCCGGGTGAGCCGGGCACCCAGGGCGGGGGCCCCGGCCGCGGCGAGCACGATCAGGCCGTAGCCGATCGGACCGGCCCGGTGCTCGGCGGCGGTGAGCAGCGCCAGCGCGGCGACGCCCGCCATCGAGGCGAAGCCGGCCGCGACGGCGAAGGTGAAGTAGGGGGCGCTGCCGGTGCGGCCCTTGCTCAGGGCGGGCCCGGGGGCGGCGTCGGTGGGGGCGCGCAGGCCGGTCAGCGGCGAGTGCGGGGCGACGGCCACCGGACCGCCGGGCAGCTGCTGGAGGTAGCCGCGGACGGCCGCGGCGGCGAACAGGCCGGCCGCGCCGAGCGCCGCGAAGGTCAGCTGGTGGGCGCGCAGCCAGTCCGAGCCGAGGGCCGCGCCGATGTTGTTGACCAGGGTGAACGCGACCAGGCCGACGGCGCCCAGCGGCACGGTGACCCAGCCGGTGAACCGGTCGATGCTCCGGACGGTGTCCAGGTTGGCGGCGGCCGGCCGCTGCTCGGCGGCCGGGGCGTAGGGGTTGGCCGGCGGCAGCAGGCCGGGGACGGCGGCGGCCTTGGCGATCCCCCGGACCCGCTCGGCGCCACCGGTGAGGAACACGGTGGCGAGCAGCACGTAGGTGGCCGCGCCGGACGGCTTGGAACCGGAGGAACCCAGCCAGACCGTCCACCAGGGCGCGAGGCCGATCAGCAGGGCGCTCAGCGCGTCGGCGCCGAACAGCGTCCAGCGCCGGTCGAGCTTGCCGGCGACCAGCTGGTGCACCGGCTCCAGCAGCGCCACGCCGACCAGCCCGGTGGCCGCCACCCGGACGGCGAGGACGGCGGCGGTGGCGAAGGCGAGGCTGCGCGGCAGGTCGCCGAACTGCCCGCCCTGGGCGGCGGCGATCACGGTGAGCGCGAGCAGCACCAGCAGCCCGAGCCGGTCGGCGGTGCCGCCGATCAGCTGGGTGGTCCACAGGCGCCGGTAGGTCCTGGTCCGCAACAGTGCCCGGGCCCGGTCCACGGGGGTTCCGGCGGGCGCGACCTCAGGCAGGTCGGGCCCGGTGGCGCTGGCGGCCGGGGCGGCACTGGGGGTGGGCTGCTCCTCGCTCGTCATACGGTCAGCGTAGCGGTCCGGGCTTTGCCCGATTGAGACGAACGGGGTTCCGGTTCGCCCTCATCACCGGCCTGTGACGATCCCTGCACAGACGCGGACCCCCCACAGCAGCGGTCCCCGCACAGCCGCGAACCCACACAGCAGCGAGGAACGTCCGGCACCGCCCGCGGGGCGTCCGCCACGCACCCGAAGGACGCCCTGGCACCACCCCGAACACCCGGGCACCACCCCGAAGGACACTCGGGCACCACCCCGAACACCCGGGCACCACCCCGAAGGACGTCCGGCACCACCCCGAAGGGCCCCGCACAGACCCCGGGCCCGCACCCCCATCGGGGGCACGGGCCCGGTGCCGCTGTCGCGCACGCCGTCCAGGTGGTCCTGCCGGCGGATCAGCCCTCGTCGGTCGCGGTGGTCTCGGCCGCCGCGGTCTTCTTGGCCGCCGTCTTCTTCGCCGCCGCCGTCTTGGTGGTGGTCTTCTTCGCGGCCGTCTTCTTGGCGGCGGTCTTGGTCGCCGCCGTCTTGGTGGTGGTCGTCTTCTTGGCCACGGCCTTCTTCGCCGGGGCCTTCTTGGCCACCTTCTTGACCGGTCCGCGCGCCCGCTTCTCGGCGAGCAGCTCGTAGCCGCGCTCCGGCGTGATGGTCTCGACCTCGTCGTCCTTGCGCAGCGTGGCGTTGGTCTCGCCGTCGGTCACGTACGGGCCGAAGCGGCCGTCCTTGACCACCACCGGACGCTCGCTGACCGGGTCGGTGCCCAGCTCCTTGAGCGGCGGGGCGGCGGCGGCCCGGCCGCGCTGCTTGGGCTGGGCGTAGATCGCCAGCGCCTCGTCGAGGGTGATCGTGAAGAGCTGGTCCTCGCTGGTGAGCGAGCGCGAGTCGGTGCCGCGCTTGAGGTACGGGCCGTAGCGGCCGTTCTGCGCGGTGATCTCGGCGCCCTCGGCGTCGGTGCCGACCACGCGCGGCAGCGCGAGCAGCCGCAGCGCGTCCTCCAGGGTGACGGTGTCCAGCGACATCGTCTTGAACAGCGAGGCGGTGCGCGGCTTGACCGCGTTCTTGCCGGTCTTCGGCGTGCCCTCGGGGAGGATCTCGGTCACGTACGGGCCGTAGCGGCCGTCCTTGGCGACCAGCATGTTGCCGCTGACCGGGTCCGGGCCGAGCTCGAAGTCGCCGCTGGGCTTGGCCAGCAGCTCCTCGGCCAGCTCGACGGTCAGCTCGTCCGGCGGCAGGTCGTCCGGGATGTCGGCGCGCCGGCCGGGCTCGCCCTCGACGACGGAGGCGCGCTCGACGTACGGGCCGTAGCGGCCGACCCGCAGGGTGAGGTCGTCGCTGATCCGGAACGAGCTGATCTCCCGGGCGTCGATCGCGCCGAGGTCGGTGACCAGTTCCTTCAGGCCGCCCAGGTGGTCGCCGTCGCCGTTGCCGGCCTCGGCGGCACCGCCGGCCGCGCCCTCGCCCTCGCCGAAGTAGAAGCGCTTCAGCCACGGCACGGACTGCGCCTCACCGGCGGCGATCCGGTCGAGGTCGTCCTCCATCCTCGCGGTGAAGTCGTAGTCGACCAGCCGGCCGAAGTGCTTCTCCAGCAGGTTGACCACGGCGAAGGAGAGGAAGGACGGGACGAGCGCCGTGCCCTTCTTGAACACGTACCGGCGCTGGATGATCGTGTCGATGATCGACGCGTAGGTGGAGGGACGGCCGATCTCCCGGTCCTCCAGCTCCTTGACCAGCGAGGCCTCGGTGTAGCGGGCCGGCGGCTTGGTGGCGTGGCCCTCCGGGGTGATCCGCTCGGCGGCCAGCGGGTCGCCCTGGGTGACCTGCGGCAGCCGGCGCTCGCGGTCGTCGAGTTCGGCGTTCGGGTCGTCGGCGCCCTCGACGTAGGCCTTGAGGAAGCCGTGGAAGGTGATGATCTTGCCGGAGGCGGAGAACTCGACGTCCCGGCCGTCGGCGGCGGCACCACCGACCCGGACGGTGACCGACTGGCCGACCGCGTCCTTCATCTGGGAGGCGACGGTGCGCATCCAGATCAGCTCGTACAGCTTGAAGTCGTCGCCGCTCAGGCCGGTCTCGGCGGGGGTGCGGAAGCGGTCGCCGGAGGGGCGGACGGCCTCGTGCGCCTCCTGGGCGTTCTTGACCTTGCTGGCGTAGGTGCGCGGCGCGTCCGGCAGGTAGTCGGCACCGTAGAGCTGGGTGACCTGCGTGCGGGCCGCGGAGATCGCGGTGTCCGACAGCGTGGTGGAGTCGGTGCGCATATAGGTGATGAAGCCGTTCTCGTACAGCTTCTGGGCCACCTGCATGGTCCGCTTGGCGCCGAAGCCCAGCTTGCGGCTGGCCTCCTGCTGGAGCGTGGTGGTGCGGAACGGCGCGTACGGCGAGCGGCGGTAGGGCTTGGACTCGACGCTGCGGACGCTGAACGCGGTCTGCTCCAGGGCGGCGGCCAGCTGCCGGACGGCCTGCTCGTCCAGGTGCAGGGTGTTGGCGCTGCCGGCCTTGAGCCGGCCGTCCGAGCCGAAGTCGCGGCCGCTGGCGATCCGCTTGCCGTCGACCGAGGCCAGCCGGGCACCGAAGGTCTCCGGGTTGGCGGCGTCGGCCGGGGTGCGGCCGGTGCCGAAGGTGCCGACCAGGTCCCAGTACGAGGCGGTGCGGAAGGCCATCCGCTCGCGCTCGCGCTCGACCACCAGACGGGTCGCCACGGACTGCACCCGGCCCGCCGACAGCTTCGGCATGACCTTCTTCCACAGCACCGGCGAGACCTCGAAGCCGTAGAGGCGGTCGAGGATGCGGCGGGTCTCCTGGGCGTCGACCAGGCGCTGGTTCAGCTCGCGCGGGTTGGCCACCGCCTCCTGGATCGCCGTCTTGGTGATCTCGTGGAACACCATCCGGTGCACCGGCACCTTGGGCTTGAGCACCTGCTGGAGATGCCACGCGATGGCCTCGCCCTCGCGGTCCTCATCGGTGGCGAGGAAGAGCTCGTCGGACTCCGCGAGCAGTGACTTCAACTTGCTGACCTGGGACTTCTTGTCCGCGTTGACCACGTAGATGGGCGCGAAGTCGTGGTCCACGTCCACCCCGAGGCGGCGCACCTCGCCGGTGTACTTGTCCGGCACCTCGGCCGCGGTGCTGGGCAGGTCGCGGATGTGTCCGACGCTCGCCTCGACGATGTAGCCGGGGCCCAGGTAGCCCTTGATCGTCTTCGCCTTGGCCGGCGACTCGACAATGACGAGTCGCTGTCCGTGCGCGGTCTCGCTGCTCGGGGACACCTTCGCTCTTCTCTCCCGGTCCATATGTGGCTGGTCGGCGCCGGCAGCAGGGGCTGCACTCCGCCCGACCCCTCCACCGTCCCGGGGTCGCCGCTTGACGACACCCCACCAGCGGAGTGTGACCGTACCCCGGCCACCCTTGTCAAACGGACGGTTCCCGCTACTTCGCTTGCCGGACTCGCCGACGCCACTCGAACGGTAACCCGATGACGGAGGTTCGCGCCCCGCGGAGGGGGGCTTCGGCAGGTTCCGGAGGATGGAATGACGGATTTCAAGATCTGTCAACGGATAAATCGGCGTGCTTGCGGTATCGCGCTCTCCGGATCGCGCCGCCGTGGCCGGCGAAAGCCGGACGGGACCCGCCAGAACGGGAAAGCACCGGACCAAGCAGGACCGAACCGGACGAAACTGAACCGGACGGAACCGAACCGGACGGGCCGACCGCGACTTCAGCGGCCGACCGCCGCCAGCAGCCCGGCGCCCGCCCCCAGACACGCCACGCCCAGGGCGCTCCACAGCAGGTCCACGGCCGCCGCCCGGCGGACCTCTCCCGCCGCCAGCACCGCCCGGCAGGGCCGGTCCGGGTCGTAGCAGACCCGCACCGAGGCACCAGGCGCGAACCGCTCCGGACGGCGCAGCGGAGTGTGCCCGCGCGGCCGGGTGAGCACCAGTTCCGCGATCCGGGCGGCACCGGACCCGCCCACGGCCGGCGGCACGGAGAAGGAGAGCAGCGGCGCGCTGTCGAGCCGGCCGTGCGCGTCGTTCTCGGCGACGACCGTGGCCACCACCGGCACCCCCAGTCGGCGCACCCGGTGGCGAAGGCGCACTTCGGCGGCGCACCAGAGCAGCAGCGCGCCACCGAAGAGGGCGAGCACCAGCCCGCCCACGGTCGCCGTCGTCGCGTCCACCCCTGGCCCCCGGATCCCCGACTCTGTCCACAGCCTGTGGACGGAGCCTCACAGCATCCGACCAACGGCGGACGGCCGGACCAGGACCGCCGGACGAACCACCGGGTACGGGCGGGTGAACCCACGGGTGCCCGCGCGGCGTTCCACCGCACGGGCATCACCGGGCGCTGGTCACCGCGCCGGGTTCAGCGAACGTCTTCATCGCCCCGGGCTCACCCCACCGCGCTCACCGCACCGGGTCGATGAACCCCTGCTCGGTCAGCAGCCGGAGCGACTCCGGCACCCGGTCCCGCAGCACCACCCGGTCCTCGCCCAGCAGGTGCGCGATGGCGTCCACGATCTCGCCCGCCGACAGCGTCCCGTCGCAGACCCCGACGAACCCGGCTCCCACGGTGTCCACCTTGGTGGCCCGCCGCATGCCCCGGTTGTGACGCAGCACCACGTGCTCCGGATCCTCCGCCCCCGGCGCGCCGACCTGCTCCTGGACCACCTCGTCGGCCAGCACGTAACGGGCCGCGAGCAGGCCCGCGTCGTCGTGCGAGCGCAGGAAGTCCTGCCGGTCGAACCACGCGTCGATGTGCGGACCGAGCGGCTGCTCCACCGGGTGCGGCCACTCCTCCACCCGGACGGTCGGACGCTCGGCGCCGCCCGCCCGCAGGGTGATCCAGCCCATCCCGATGCCCTCGATCCGGCCCGCCTCGAAGGCGTCCAACCACTCGCCGTACCGGGCCTGGTAGTCGCCGCCCGGGCCCCGGTGGTCGCCACCGTCACGCAGCCACAACTCGGCGTACTGGGCCACGTCCTGGACCTCGCGCTGGACGATCCAGGCGTCCAGCCCGGTGCCCGCCACCCAGCCGGCCAGCCGCTCCTGCCAGTCCTCGCCCTCCACGTGCTGCCAGTTGGCGAGCAACTGGCAGTAGCCGCCCGGCTCCAGGTGCTCGGCGGCCGAACGCACCAGGCTGCGGCACAGGTCGTCCCCGGCCATGCCGCCGTCCCGGTAGGTGAACCGTCCGGCCGGCGAGATGACGAACGGCGGATTGGAGACGATCAGGTCGAACTTCCGCTCCCCGACCGGCTCGAAGAGGCTCCCGGTGAGCACCTCGGTGTTGTCGAACCCGGACAGCGCCAGGGTCAGTTCGGTGAACCGCAGCGCGCGCGGGTTGAGGTCGGTCGCGGTGACGCTCCCGGCGTGCCGGGCCGCGTGCAGCGCCTGCACGCCGGAGCCCGAACCGAGGTCCAGCGCCGCCCGGACGGGGCGCCGCACGGTGATGTTGGCCAGCGTCGTGGACGCCCCGCCGACCCCCAGCACCAGGTCCTTACGGGCCACCCCGTGCGCAGTCTCGCCGGAGCCGATCCCGCCCGCGCCGCCGACCGCGCAGCCCAGGTCGGAGACCACCCAGGCATCCGAACTGGGCATCCCGGCAACTTCGTTGGCGTACGGCCGGACGTCCACCGTGGCCCGCACCAGATCGCCGTCCGGGCGCAGCCAGCCGTCCGCCAGGCAGTCCTCCACCGGCAGCGCGGCCGCCGCCGCCCGGTACGGCACCGGCTGCTGCAGCAGGAACAGCCGCACCAGGGTCTCCAGCGGGCTGCCGCCACGCGTCGCGCGCAGCGCCGGGACCGCCTCGCTACGGGCCAACGCCGCGTAGCCGGTGGGCCCCAGCAGGTCGAGGCACCCGTCGGCGGTGAACGAGGCGGCCAACAGCGCCTCGCGCAGCTTGGCCAGACGGGTCGGGTCGAGAACGGGGCTACTGATCACCCCGCCATTGTCCCCCGCTCCGCCCCACCCCGGCCCCACCGGCCCGGCAGGGCGGACCACCGCGCCCCCAGCGCCCGGCGCCCACCGCTCCGTCGGCCCCCACCGGGAGCACGATCCAGCCCCCACGCCCCAGCCCCGACCGACGCGCCCCGCCGGCCGGAAACGGAACATCGGCCCGAGTGGCTCGACCCGAACGGCAGCGCTCACGCGCAGAGGGCCGGGGCCGCTCCTTCGAACGGCCCCGGCCCTCCTGCCACCGTGCTCCTCCCGGCGCCTCCTCCCGGCGCCTCCCCGCCCTCGGTCAGCTCGCGCTCGGCGCCGGGGCGGCCGGGGTCGAGGCCGGGGCCGCCGGGGTGCCGGCGCTGCCCGCCGAGGGGGTGGCCGCCGGGCTCGCGGAGTCCGTCGCACCCGGCGCGGGGGCACCGGCCGAGGCCGAGGCTCCGGCACTCGGAGTGGTACCGGCGCTCGGGGCGGCACCGGCACCCGGGGTGGCCGAGGAACCGCCGGCGCCGGCGCTCGCACCGGCACCCGGGGTGGCCTGGGAGGGCTTGCACCCCTCCTGCTTGGCCATCGCCGCACCGAGGTCGCCGCGCTGCAGCTTGCTCTGCGCCTGGGTGGACAGCGAGGTCATCTGCTGGAGCTTGTCGGAGACGCTGTGCAGCGCGTCCGCGAACTTCGCCTGGTCGTCGGTGGCCAGCGCGTCCAGCTTCTTCTGGACCTCCTGGTAGCCGTCGGCGGCCTTCTTCAGCTCGTCGACGGTGTCCTTCTGCAGGGCCGCGCCGTTGTCCACCTTGGGCGCACCGGCCGCGTCGATCGCGGCCGCGATGTCCTGGTTGGTCTTGGCCAGTCGCCCGATGTCCGTCGAGAGCCGCTTCTGCAGGTCCGCCGGGGACTCACCGGTCTTCACCTGGGCGGTGTCGGCGAGCGCGGCCTGTGCCTGGGCGATCGGGTCCTTGGCCGCGCCGCAGACGTTCGACGCCCAGGACTCCAGCTGCTTGCTGTTGTCGTCGCCGCCACAGCCGACGGCGCCGAACGCGAGCAGCACGCCGAGGGCGGGTACGGCCAGCAGTCGCTTGTTCACCGGGAGAAGCCTTTCGGTTTCGGTCGTCTTCGGTCGTCGAACCTACACGGCCGTCAGCGGGCGCCCGGTTCCCGGCTGCCCGGCTCCCGTTCCGCCCACCCCGAACCACCGCCCCGACCCGCCACCCCGAACCACCGCGCCGAGCTCCCACCCCGAACTCCCGCTCCGGGCACCGCGCCCCGGACCGCCGCCCGGACCGCCGCCGACGCCGCTCAGGCCCGCTCGACCCGGATCGGATCGCCCGGCCGAACGGTCCGCAGCACCTGCGCGTCCCCGTGCAGCAGACCGAGGACGTTGCAGGGGCCGGCCAGTCGGCACTCGCCGTCACGCGAGACCGGGGTCGGGCCGTACGGCAGCGCGAGGCTGTCGCCGTCCGTCCAGAACGCGACCGTTCCCGGCTCGACCACCTGTCGGGCGCCGGCCTCCCGCGGCACGCTGACGGGCGTGCCGAAGTAGACCTCCTCGCCCCAGGTTTCGGCCGTCGAACCGATCGGCAACGCTGCCCAGAGCGCCTCGGTGGTGGGGGTGGCCGCCAGCGTGGCGGTGGCCTGCCCGGCCGGCCACAGGATGCGTATCCGCATGTACTTCCTCGTTCCGCGACAGGTCCGATCGAGGACCGGACCCGGTCGTGCCGGAAGCAGCGAACCGCCAGGCTCAACAATTTGTCAACGACTGCCCACGGAACGGAACGGAATCCCGGGCACGGTGCAGGAGCGGCCCTCGGCCGCATGGGACCGCCGAGTCCGCCGAGTCCGCTCGGTGCCGTCAGACCGCGACAGAGGCGACCGAGAGCGGCCAGCTCATCCGGATCACGCCGCCGTCGGCGCCGTTGGCGACCTCCAGGTCCTCCACCAGCCCGGTGATCACGGCGAGGCCCAGGGTGTCCTCGTCCGGGTCGCCGCCCTCGGCGGCGCCAGCGGTCGGGACGGCGGCGGGGCCGGCCTCGTCCTCGACCTCGATGAGGAAACGCTTCTCCTGGTCGGTCAACGCGACCCGTACCGTGCCGCCGATCCCACCACGCTGGTGCAGACCGACCGCGCGGGAGCAGGCCTCACCGACCGCGAGCCGTACCTCGTCGAGCACCGACTCGTCGACCCCGGCCCGTCTGGCGACGGCCGCGGCGACCAACCGGGCCGTCCGCACGTGCTCGGGAAGCGCGCTGAATCGAAGTTCGACGGTTGCCATCTCTCCCCCTCGGGGTGCTCCGACCGGGGCCGGCGATGCGGCCCCGCGGACCGGTTCGACCGGCCCTGAGACGTCCGGGGAGTGCGGGGCCACGCGGGCCCCGCACCCGGACGCGTGGAACGGGCGGGCCGGCCACACGGACCGGCCCGGACGCGTCAGTCCGTCGCGGCGACCGCGTCGTCCACCGAGGTGTGGATCGGGAACACCTTGGTCAGACCGGTGATCCGGAAAATCTTGAGAATGCGCTCCTGGTTGCACACCAGGCGCAGCGAGCCCTCGTGGGCGCGCACTCGCTTCAGACCGCCGACGAGCACGCCGAGGCCGGTCGAGTCGAGGAAATCGACGCCCTCCATGTCGACGACGAGGTGGTACTTGCCGTCGTTGACGAGCTCGACCAGCTGCTCCCGCAGCTTCGGGGCGGTGTACACATCGATCTCGCCGCCAACCTCGACGACCGTACGATCGCCGACTGCACGGGTCGACAGGGACAGGTCCACGGAACCTCCAGCACCTTGCCTTGCTACGTCATGTGCGATCCTCGGCCGGACGGCCGCCACCGCATGGTCGCGAGCCCGAGCGTGCCAAACCAACGCGTGGCAAGCCTCAGCGCTGCGACCCACGGCCATACGGCCGTCACGGCCACATTCAACCACCTGCGACCATGGCCGCACGATGGCTTACGACGATTCTCCGTCACGCCAGTGACACACTGGGTCCTCATGCCGCCCCGACACAGCCTGCCCGAGGCACTGCTCACGACCCTGTCCAACAGTCGGGGGCGGGCCGACCGGCTCACCCATACGGAGCACCTTCCCGCCCGACCTGCGCGTTATTCGCCCTGGCCCGACTCAATCCGACCGGAGATCGTCGCCTCGGCCCTGGACGTCGGTGTGGAACAGCCCTGGGCGCACCAGGCAGAAGCGATGAACCTGGCCAAAAGCGGCCAGACTGTGGTGATCGCCACAGGCACCGCCTCGGGCAAGTCGCTGGGCTACCTGGCACCGGTGCTCAGCGACCTGCTGGACGGCACCGAGGCCCGCAACGGCCGCGGCGCCACCGCGCTCTACCTCGCCCCGACCAAGGCGCTCGCCGCCGACCAGCGCCGCCGCGCCGCCGAACTCGCCCCGCCGAGGGTCCGGGCCGCCCTCTACGACGGCGACACCCCGCCCGAGGAGCGCGAGTGGGTCCGCCAGTACGCCTCCTACGTGCTCACCAACCCCGACATGCTGCACCGGGGCATCCTGCCCGCGCACGCCCGCTGGTCCTCCTTCCTCAAGGTGCTGCGCTACGTGGTCGTCGACGAGTGCCACAGCTACCGGGGCGTGTTCGGCTCGCACGTCGCCCAGGTACTGCGGCGGCTGCGCCGCATCTGCGCCCGTTACGGTTCGTCACCCACCTTCCTGCTCGCCTCCGCCACCACCGCCGACCCGGCCGCCACCGCCCGACGGCTGACCGGCCTGCCCGCCGTGGCCGTCACCGAGGACGGCTCGCCGCGCGGACCGATGGTCTTCGGCCTCTGGGAGCCGCCGCTGACCGAGAACGTCGGCGAGCACGGCGCCCCGGTGCGCCGCACCGCCACCGCCGAGGCCGCGCACCTGCTGACCGACCTGGTCGAACGGCAGACCCGGACCGTCGTGTTCGTCCGCTCCCGGCGCGCCGCCGAACTTGTCGCGCTACAGACCCAGGACCAGCTCGGTCGACCGCTCGCCGACCGGGTGGCCGCCTACCGCGGCGGCTACCTCGCCGACGAACGCCGGGCCCTGGAGCGCGATCTGCACTCCGGCCGACTGCTCGGACTCGCCTCCACCTCCGCTCTCGAACTCGGCGTCGACATCTCCGGCCTGGACGCCGTCCTGATGGCCGGCTACCCCGGCACCCGGGCCTCGCTGTGGCAGCAGGCCGGGCGGGCGGGCCGGGAGGCCCAGGGCGCGCTGGCCGTCCTGATCGCCCGGGACGACCCGCTGGACACCTATCTGGTGCACCACCCGGAGGCACTGTTCGCGACGCCCGTCGAGGCCACCGTGCTCGACCCCGACAACCCGCACGTGCTCGCCCCGCACCTGTGCGCGGCCGCGGCCGAACTCCCGCTCACCGATGCCGACCTGGAGCTGTTCGGCCCGTCCACCGCACCGCTGCTGCCGGTGCTGGAACGGCGCGGCCTGTTGCGCCGGCGCACCGACGGCTCCTGGTACTGGACCCGCCGGGAGCGCGCGGCCGACGCCGTCGACCTGCGGGGCAGCGGTGGCAGCCCGGTGCAGATCGTGGAGGCGGACACCGGCCGACTGCTCGGCACGGTGGACGCCGCGGCCGCTCACACCACCGTCCACACCGGGGCCGTCCACCTCCACCAGGGCCGCACCTACCTGGTCCGGGAGCTCGACCTGGAGGACTCGGTCGCCCTGGTCGAACCGGCCGACCCGCCGTACACCACGGCCGCCCGTGACATCACCTCCATCTCCGTCCTCGACACCGACACCACCGTCCACTGGGGCGAGGGCCGGCTCAGCTTCGGCTCCGTGGAGGTGGTCAACCAGGTGGTCGGCTACCTCCGGAAGCGGATCTCCACCGGGGAGATCATGGGCGAGAGCAAGCTCGACCTCCCGCCCCGTACCCTGCGCACCCGGGCGGTCTGGTGGTCCGTCACCGAGGACCAACTGCTCGACGCGGACCTCCCGCTGGACCGGCTGCCCGGCGCCGCCCACGCCGCCGAGCACGCCTCGATCGGCCTGCTGCCACTGTTCGCCACCTGCGACCGGTGGGACATCGGCGGCGTCTCCGTCCCACTGCACCCCGACACCGGGCTGCCCACCGTGTTCGTCTACGACGGCCACCCGGGCGGGGCCGGCTTCGCCGAACGCGGCTTCCAACGAGCCGTCCAGTGGCTGACCGCCACCCGCGCGGCGATCGCCGCCTGCGAGTGCGAGCGCGGCTGCCCGTCCTGCGTCCAGTCGCCCAAGTGCGGCAACGGGAACGACCCGCTGGACAAGGCGGCCGCCGTTCGGCTGCTGGACGTCCTGCTGGCCGGGGCACCCGAGGCGGCCTCAACGACAGGCCCTGCGGCAGAGTCCGCGACAGACTCCGCGACGGACTCCGCGACGGACTCCGCAGCGGGCTCGGACGGTGGAGCGCCGGCCGCCTCATGAGGCCACCCCCTCCTCGGCGACCGCCGCGTCCTCCGCGCCGCCCCGCACCGCGCCGAGACCGTCCTCCGCCGTGCTGACCGGTGCCCGGACCGGTCCGGCCCGGGCCCTCGCCCGCGCCGGACCGACCGGCAGTCGCAGCGGGAGACCGCCGACCGGCACCTCGGCCACCACCTCGACGGCATCCGCCGAGCGGTCCACCGCGCAGGACACCAGCCCGGCGCCCTGCGCCGCAGCGATCCCGGCGGCCCGACCGCAGCCGCCGTCCGGGTCCAGCAGCAGCCGGTCCGCGGCCGCGAGGGCCGCCAGGTCCGCGGCCGACTCGGCCCGGTGACGGGCGGCGACCACCGCGCCGACCGCGATGGTCGCGGCGAAGACCACCGTGCCCAGCATCGCCAGGGCGAGCAGCCAGACCGTCGCCGAACCCGCGTCCGCCGCGTACCCGTTCCCGCCGGGCGCGGCGGCCCGGGCGGCGCGAACTCGCGCGGCCCACCGAGCCGCCCACCGAGCGCCGGTCAGACGGGCCACGGGCCGCCACCTCCCTCCGTGCGGCCGCCCAGCACGTCCTCCCGCGCGGCCACGGCCATCGCACCGACCCGGACCGCGAGCAGCCCGCCCAGCCGGCCCGGCGCCGCGGACGGGGCGTCCACGTCGACCCGCACCGTGTCCGCCGCGACCGCCACCCGGACCCGTGCGCCCGGCGGGGCCGCCGCACGGGCGAGCCCCTCGGCGTCCGGCTCCCCTCGTGCGGCTGCCCTGGCGCCGATCCGGGCCGCGTCCACGCAGGTGATCTGCGCGGCCGCCGCGAGCACGCCCCAGATCAGCATCGCCGCGAGCAGGACGAGCGCGGGCAGCGCCACCGCCGTCTCCGCCGTGACGAAGCCCGCGTCCCCACGCCGCCCCGGCCGCAGCCGCCCCCGGCTTCTCCCTTCCTGGGCCGCCCCGACGCGCCCTGCCTCCGAACTCCCGCGGGCCGCACGGGAAGCGGGCCCGCCGGCGAAGGAGACCCGAGCGGCGAGGCTTCGCGGACGAGCGCTACGTCGCATGGAGCGCCCGTTCCAGCATCTCGGTCAGTGCCCCGGTGATGGCCGCGCTGGTCACCACCTTGTACAGGCCGGCGGCAAGGGCGCACGCGCCCAAGGTTCCGACGGCGTATTCGGCCGTGGTCATCCCGGCGTCCGACCGCCCCCGGCGCTGAACCACCCGGACCACCCGACGCACCCGACGGGCGGCCCCACGGCTGTTGCGCCACCACGCCCCCGACACGTGCCGGAGCGGACACCCGGTGCCCGGCCTGATCATGATCACTGCAGTCATGAATCTCTCCTGTTCTGTGCTCACTTCTAGATCTGTTCTGGCTCTTCGGTGGATCCGGACCCGGATCCACCGCTCACTCACATCGCTTGCGCGAAATGGCTGGTGAGGCCGATCACCACCGGCACCACCCCGACCAGGACGAAGGCCGGGAGAAAGCAGAGCCCGAGCGGGGCGGTGGCGAGCACCGCGGCCCGGCGGACCCGGGCGTGGGCAGCGCGGGCCGCGGCTGCCCGCTGCGCCTGGGCCAGCCCGATCAGCGGACCGGCCGCCGGAGCCCCGCTGAGGCTCGTCCGGACCAGGCAGCGCGCCAGCGGTGCCAGCGAAGGGTGCTGCTCGCCCAGCCGGGTCCAGCACAGCTCCGGCGGGGCGCCCAGGGCCAGTTCGGCCCCGATCGCCACCAGCCTCGGCCCCAGCGGCGCGCCCACGCTCCGGCCCACCGCCGACACCGCCGCCGAGGACAGCGCCGCCGAGCCGAGACAGGCCGCCAACAGCTCTGCACCCAGCGGGAGCTGTCTGAGCATCACCTCCTCCTCCAGCGCCGCCCGCCGGTCCGTCGGCGACCGCGCCCGGGCGGACCACCGAAAGACGCCCACCGCCGCCAGTACCCCGGCCACCGCCCCGACGCCACCCCCGACCAGCACTGCCACAGCCAGCCCCGCGCCGACCGCCACCGCCGCGCGCCGCCGAGGCCCAACACCCCGGGCCCTCGCGCCCGTTTGTTCCCGCTCCGCCTCCCACCCCTCCTCCCGCGCCCGCTCCCAGGCGAAAGCCCGCCGCCCGGCCCAGCGCCGCATCGGCATCACCGCTGCTGCCGCCACCACCGCCGCCGCCACCGGAAGCCCGGCCAGCACCCACTGGACGCCCCGCATCACCCCACCCCCAGCCCGGCGCCGAGCACCCGCGCCCGCGGGCGCCCTCGACTCCCGCTCCCGCTCTCATCGACGCCTTCGGCGCCCTTGGGGACCGCAAGACCACCCCGCGCCGCCGCCCGGACGATGCGGGCCGTCCAGAACACCCCCAGGCCCTCCAGAGCCGCCCCCACCGCGAGACAGCCGAGCCCGGCCGAGGTGTGCAGCAGGACCTCCAGCGGGCGGGCCCCGAGCGCGCCGCCCAGCAGCAACCCCACGCCCGGCAGGGCGGCCAGGACCGCGATCGTCGCCCGCGGCCCGGCCAACTCCCCGGCAATCTCCTCCGCCAGCGCCCGCTCACCGCGCAGCGCCTCCGCGACCCGGTCCAGCGCGGCGGCCAGCCCTGAGCCGCCGTCGGAGGCGACCCGCCAGCAGGCCGCGATCGCCGCCGCCCCGCTGCCGCCCGGCAGTTCGGCCAGCAGCTGGAGCGCCGCGGGGACGTCCCCGCCGTAACGGCCCGCCGCCAGCCGGGCCACCGGCTCCGTACCGAGCCGGCGCAGCCCGTCCGGATCCGTGGCGAGCCGCGCGGTGACCAGGTGCAACGCCTGTTCCGGCGTCGAGCCGCTGCGCAACTCCCCGGCCAGCGCGGCGCAGAGCTCCACCACGGCAGCGGCCCGCTGCCCGGCCTCCACCGTCAGCCGGCGCCGCAGCCGCCACCTCCGCAGCGGCAGGACGGCCGGTACCGCCGCGAGCACCGGCACCGGCGAGGCGGTGACCTGTCCGACGACCAACCCCAGCGGCAGCAACAGCAGTTCGGGCGCCAGCAGCAGCGGAAGCCGGCCCCTCGCCCACCGCGCGGCCTCCAGGGCCGGCCCGCGCGCTGGAGGCCCGGCGCCCGTTAGTACCAGCCTGGAGCGCCGCTCACCCGCCAGCTGTTCCTGAGCGGCCCGCCACCCGACGACAGCCAGCAGGCAGAGCACCGTCACCCAGCAGAGCGCGAACTGACTTTGCATCACCTCGATCACCTCCATCTCATCGCTCCTTCCGGCCCCACACCCCGAGCAGCACCAGGGCGCCCGTCGCGCACCCGGCCAGCAACAGCACGAACCCGATCTCCACCAACCGCAGCTCCCGCTCCGCCTGGGCCGCCGCCGCCACCACCATCGGCACCGCCATGGAAACCGGCACCGCCATCACCACCGACGCCGCGCTCATGGCGCCCCCGCCCCGAGCGTCACCCCGCGCGCGGCCAGCAGCCTGACCAGCCGCTCCCAGCCCACCCCGGGCAGCAACCCGCCCGCCGCGGGGAACTCCACCGCCGGGGTGGTCACGGCCAGCCCATCGCGGTCCCCGGCCAGCGTGTGGATCTCCGCCACCCGGCGCCGCCCCGAGCCCGGATCCCGGACCAGGTGCACCACCACGTCCAGCGCGGCCCGCAGTTGGCTGTGCAGCGCCGGCCGGTCGAGTCCGGCGAGTGAACCCAGGGCCTCCAGCCGGACCGGCACGTCCGCCGCCGTATTGGCGTGGACGGTGCCGCAGCCGCCCTCGTGCCCGGTGTTGAGCGCGGCCAGCAGGTCCGATACCTCGGCCCCGCGGACCTCGCCGATCACCAGCCGGTCCGGCCGCATCCGCAGTGCCTGCCGGACGAGGTCCCGCAGGGTGAACTCGCCCAGCCCCTCCTGGTTCGGCGGCCGGCTCTGCAACCGGACCACGTGCGGGTGGGCCGGTCGCAGCTCGGCGGAGTCCTCGGCGATCACGATCCGTTCGTCCGGCCCGACCAGACCGAGCAACGCCGCGAGCAGAGTCGTCTTGCCCGAGCCCGTCCCACCGGAGACCAGCAGCGACAACCGGGCCCGCACGATGCCGGCCAGCAGCTCGGCACCCTCCGGGGGCAGCGCACCGCCCGCCACCAACTCGTCGAGCGTGAACGGCCGGGGCCGGCACACCCGCAGCGAGATGTGGGTGCAGCCGGCCGCGATCGGCGGCAGCACCGCGTGCAGCCTGGTGCCGTCCGGCAGCCGGGCGTCCACCCAGGGCCGGGCGTCGTCCAGGCGCCGCCCGGCCGCGGTGGCCAGCCGGTGGGCCAGCCGCCGCACCGCCTCGGCGTCGGCGAACCGGACTCCGGTGGCTCGGTGCAGGCCGCCGCCACGGTCGACCCACACCTCGTCCGGCCCGTTCACCAGCACGTCCGTGACGTCGGGCGCCGCCAGCAGCCGTTCCAGCGGGCCCGCACCCACCAGTTCGGCGCGCAGCGAGCGCACGGTGTCCAGCACCTCGTCCCCGCCGAGCGGCGGGCGGGTGGCCCGCAGCACGGCCGCGACCGAGCCCGCCGTCGGGGCGGCCCCGGACTCGGCCAGCCGCAGCCGTACCGCGTCCACCAGCTCCGCCGCCCGCTCCTCGCGGGCCGTCCGGCCGTACGGGCAGGGCCCGTGCTCGGCCTGGGGCGGACCGCCGGGCGGCGGCACGCTCCGCAGCAGCCGGTGCTCCCGCGCACCGCCGCCCGGGCCCGGGGCGCCGCCCCGAAGACCTGTCCTACGAAGACGGACCATCAGTACACACCTCCTCCGACCGCCGACACCGGCGGCAGTACCTCGTTCAGGAAGGTCGCGCAGAAGCGCGCGAGCGGGCCGCCGTCCCGCATGCCGGGCGGGACGCCCTTCTCGACGTCCTCGGCCAGGCCCGGTTCCGGTTCCAACTCCCCGGCCAGCTCCAGCCGCAGACCGCGCGCGATCCGGTGCGCCGGCAGCCCGCCGGACCGCATCGGCCGCACCACGGCCCGGATGTCCGCGAGCCGCATCCGGGCCGCCGACGCGACCCGGTCGGCCGCCGCCACCGCGCGCAACTCGGCCGGGACGACCAGCAGCGCCAAGTCGGACTGCTCCAGCGCCTGCCCGGCGGCGGCGTCCAGATGGCGCGGCACGTCGACCACCACCAGCCCGCCGCGCCGCCGGGAGGCGGCCAGCACGCTGCGCATGGCCTCCGGCGGCACCGTGAGGGTGTCGCCGCGGTCCCAGGACAGGCAGGACAGCGCGGAGAGCCGTTTGAGGGCCGGCAGCGCCCGAGCCAGTTCGGCCCCGCTGACCCGCCCGCGCGAAGCGGCCAGGTCGGGCCAGCGCAGCCCGCGGGCGGTCTCGCCGCCGAGCAGGACGTCCAGGCCTCCGCCCAGCGAAGCGCGCGAGTTCCAAGAATCTGGAGCCGGGATGCACTCGAACCCGTTCGTCGGTGCGACTTCAAGACGGCTTCGGATACGAGTTCGCTGC
>NZ_JBVHIP010000038.1:0-85215 GCF_055560495.1 Kitasatospora sp. NPDC023176
TGGCACGCTGTTGAGTTCTCAAGGAACGGACACTTCCTTCGAGCCGCCTTCCAGCGGGCCCTCCGGGCGCTTCGTTCTTTCGTGTTCCCAGCTTACCAGATGTTTTCCGCTCCGTTTACCGGGGCTTTTTGCATCTGAAACCTGGCGTTAACCGCCGAGTTGCGGCGACTCGGCCAACCATAGCGGGTTGGCTGTCGGAGCGCGAATCGGGGCGCGCCCGGGGTCACCCGGTCGGCGGCATGATTTGTTGCTCTCGCGAGCATATACAGCAATGGTCCTGATTCGCCAAGATGCCTGTAGAGTGCGGCGCATCGGCCAAGAGGACTAGACCAGTCGCGAGTCGATGTGACGCCGGTCGAGAGGCAGGCGGGGGCGTGGTTCTCCGCCCAGGAATGTCGACAGATGTCCGAAGTTGACATGATTTAGGCTTCAGCTGATCGTGTGCCGCACCTCGCGGCCGCTCGCTGTATTGCGCACTTGGGAGGCACAAACCATGACCACTGTGACGTCGCCGCTGACCGGCAAGGTCGTCGGGCTCGCCGGCGTGCCGGACCCGGTGTTCTCGGGTGCGATGGTCGGCCCGGGCACCGCGATCGACCCGGTCCGCCGGCCCACCGAGGCGGTCGCTCCGGTGGACGGCGTCGTCGTCTCCATGCACCCGCACGCCTTCGTCGTGGTGGACGCGGACGGGCACGGTGTGCTGACCCACCTCGGGATCGACACCGTGCAGCTGAACGGCGAGGGCTTCGAGCTGCTCGTCAACAAGGGCGACATGGTGACCTGTGGTCAGGCCGTGATCCGGTGGGACCCGGCCGCCGTCGAGGCTGCGGGCAAGTCGCCGATCTCGCCGATCGTGGCGCTGGAGGCCGCTCCCGACTCGCTGACCGACCTGCGCGAGAGCGGCGAGGCCGAGGCGGGCGACCAGCTGTTCAGCTGGAGCTGACCCCTCTATCACCGACACACACCCGCCCCGCAGGAGTTGACGGGGCGACCCGGCACTCAGCGGTTCCCGGCGGGGCCGCTCCTCTCAGCGGAGAACAGGTACATGGAGAAGACACTGCACGGCGTGGGTGTCAGCCACGGGGTCGCGATCGGCCAGGTGCGGCACATGGGCACAGCGGTCCTGGAGCCCCCGACCACCCAGATCCCGACCGAGGACGCCCCGCGTGAGCAGGCACGTGCCCAGGCCGCCGTCGAGGCGGTCGCCGCGGACCTGATCGCTCGCGGCAACCTGGCGGGCGGCGAGGCGCAGGCGGTGCTGGAGGCCCAGGCGCTGATGGCGCAGGACCCGGAGCTGATGGCCGACGTGTCCCGCCGGATCGCCGTCGGCAGCAGTGCCGAGCGCGGCGTGTACGACGCCTTCGCCGCCTACCGGGCGCTGCTGGCCTCCGCCGGGGAGTACCTGGCCGGGCGGGTCGCCGACCTGGACGACGTGCGCAACCGCATCGTGGCGCGGCTGCTGGGCGTGCCGATGCCGGGCGTGCCGGACAGCGACGAGCCGTACGTGCTGTTCGCGCGGGACCTGGCGCCGGCCGACACCGCGCTGCTGGACCCGACGCTGGTGCTCGGCTTCGTGACCGAGGAGGGCGGGCCGACCAGCCACAGTGCCATCCTGGCGCGGGCGCTGGGCGTGCCGGCCGTGGTCGCGTTGCCGGGGGCGACGGACGTCGCCGAGGGCACCGTCGTCGCGGTGGACGGCAGCACGGGCGACGTGCTGCTGGACCCGTCGCAGGGGAAGCAGGACGAGCTGCGGGCGATCGCCGCCGAGCGCAAGGCCGCGTTGGCCGCCTCCTCCGGCCCGGGGCGGACCTCGGACGGGCACCGGGTGCCGCTGCTGGCCAACGTGGGTGGCCCGGCGGACGTGCCGGCCGCGCTGGCGAACGGTGCGGAGGGCGTCGGCCTGTTCCGTACCGAGTTCCTGTTCCTGGACGACTCCGCGCAGGCTCCCGGCGAGGAGAAGCAGGTCGAGGCGTACCGCAAGGTGCTGGAGGCTTTCCCGGAGGGCCGGGTCGTGGTCCGGGTGCTGGACGCGGGCGCGGACAAGCCGCTGGACTTCCTGACCCCGGCCGACGAGCCGAACCCGGCGCTGGGCGTGCGCGGTCTGCGCACCCTGCTGGAGCACCCCGAGGTGCTGGCCACCCAGCTGCGGGCGCTGGCCAAGGCGGCCGAGGGCCTGCCGGTGCACCTCGAGGTGATGGCCCCGATGGTGGCCGACCGCAAGGACGCCGCGGACTTCGCGGCCGCCTGCCGCGAGGCCGGGCTGGACGCCAAGTTCGGTGCGATGGTGGAGATCCCCTCGGCCGCGCTGCGGGCCCGGGCGATCCTGCAGGAGGTCGAGTTCCTCTCGCTGGGAACCAACGACCTTGCTCAGTACACCTTCGCGGCCGACCGCCAGGTCGGTGCGCTGGCCCGGCTGCAGGACCCGTGGCAGCCGGCCCTGCTGGACCTGGTCGCCTCGGCCGCCGAGGCGGCGCGGGTGGCCGGCAAGAGCTGTGGCGTCTGCGGTGAGGCGGCCTCGGACCCGCTGCTGGCCGTGGTGCTGACCGGTCTGGGCGTCACCAGCCTCTCCATGGGCTCGGCCTCGATCCCCTACGTCCGGACCGCGCTCGCCAAGTACACCCTGGCCCAGTGCCGCCGGGCGGCCGAGGCGGCCCGCGCCGCGGACAGCGCCGAGGAGGCGCGGGCCGCCGCCCAGCAGGTGCTGTCGGGCGAGTGAGACGGTAGCAGGAGAAGGGGCGCCCCCACCCAGGGGGCGCCCCTTCGGCGTTCCGCGGGGCCGGTCAGGCCTGGCGGTCGGCCCGGAGCTGCTCGAAGAAGCGCAGGTGGTCGATGTCGTCGACGGAGCCGGGGTTGACGGCCTGCTCCAGCGGGGTGCCGGAGAGGATGCGCTTGACCGGGACCTCGATGCGCTTGCCGGTGAGGGTGTGCGGCAGGCCGCGGACGGCGATCACCTCGTCGGGGACGTGGCGCGGGGAGAGCTCGGTGCGCAGCGAGGTGCGGATGCGGCCGATGACGTCCTCGTTCAGTTCGGCGCCGGGGGCCAGCACCACGAAGAGCGGCATCCAGTAGCCGCCGTCGGGCTCCTCCAGGCCGATGACCAGGGATTCGGCGATCTCGGGGAGGCGCTCGACCACCTCGTAGATGTCCGAGGAGCCCATCCGGACGCCCTGGCGGTTGAGGGTGGAGTCGGAGCGGCCGTGGATCACGACGGTGCCGCGGGAGGTGACGGTGATCCAGTCGCCGTGGCGCCAGACCCCGGGGTACATGTCGAAGTAGCTGTCGTGGAAGCGCGTTCCCTCGGGGTCGTTCCAGAAGCCGGTGGGCATGGACGGGAGGGGCTTGGTGACGACGAGTTCGCCGACGGCGTCGGTGAGCGGTCGGCCCTGGACGTCCCAGGACTCGACGGCGGCGCCGAGGCAGGGGGCCTGGATCTCACCGAGGTAGACGGGGAGGGTGGGGACGCCGCCGACGAAGCAGGAGCAGACGTCGGTGCCGCCGCTGACGGAGGCGAGCCAGACGTCCTCGCTGACCTCGTCGTAGATCCAGCGGAAGCCGTCCGGCGGGAGCGGGGAGCCGGTGGTGCCGATGCAGCGGACGGCGGAGAGGTCGAGGTCGCGGCCGGGGTGGAGGTCGGCCTTGCGGCTGGCGACGATGTAGGCGGCGGAGGTGCCGAGGACGGTGGCGCCGGTGCGGGCGGCGACGGACCACAGCGCGCCGGTGTCGGGGTGGCCCGGGCTGCCGTCGTAGGTGACGATCGTGGACCCGACCAGGAGGCCGGCCACGAGGAAGTTCCACATCATCCAGCCGGTGGAGGTGTACCAGAAGAAGCGGTCCTGGGGGCCGAGGCCGAGGTGGAGGCCGACCTGCTTGAGGTGCTCGACGAGGATGCCGCCCTGGCTCTGCACGATGGGCTTGGGCAGGCCGGTGGTGCCGGAGGAGTAGAGCACCCAGAGCGGGTGGTCGAACGGGAGCTGCGCGAACTCCGGTTCGCCGGCCGGCCCTTGGGCCGGGCCGGAGACGAGATCGGCCCAGTCGAGGGCGCCCTCGGGGGCCGGGCCGCCCAGCAGCGGGACGTGGACGACGGTGCGCAGCGAGGGCAGTTCGCGGCGCAGCTCGGCGACGACGTCGGTGCGGTCGTGGGCCTTGCCGCCGTAGTGGTAGCCGTCGACGGCGATCAGGGCGTCGGGTTCGAGCTGCTGGAACCGGTCGAGCACGCTGCGGGCCCCGAAGTCGGGGGCGCAGGAGGTCCAGACGGCGCCGACGGCGTTGGTGGCGAGAAGGGCGACGACGGCCTGCGGGATGTTGGGCAGGTACGCGGCGACGCGGGAGTGCGGACCGATGCCCTGGGAGCGCAGGGCGGCGGCGAGGGCGAGGACCTGGCGGCGCAGTTCGGCCCAGCTGGTAGGGACCGGGTGCTCGTCGGTCTCGTCGAGGTGGAGGATGGCGGGCTGGTCGGCGTTGGCCGGGTCCTCGGCGTGGCGCAGGACGTGCTCGGCGTAGTTGAGGCGGGCGCCGGGGAACCACTGCGAGCCGGTGCGGGTCTCGTCCGCGAGGACGGCGTCGGGCATCCGGGGGTCGGCGAGGACGGCCTCGGGCGCCTCGGTGAAGCGGACGTCGAACCACTGGGTGACGGCCGTCCAGAAGCGGTCGAGGTCTCCGATGGACCAGGCGTGCAGGTCCGCGTAGCGCTGGGCGGCCTGCTGGTCGTCGGCGGCCGGGGCGAGCGGGGCGGCCGGGGCGCCGTGCTGCTCGGCGGCCCAGGCCTGGAAGGCGACCAGGCTGGTGGCGGCGGCGCGAGCGGGGTTGGGGCGCCAGAGCGGCTGGTCCTGGGAAGGGGTGCTCACGGTGGTGGTCTCCCGGCCGGTGGTGGGGACGGGTGAGCTCGTGGCCAACCCGTCCGGTTGGGCTGTCGGTGCAGACCATGCCATGTGAGCGCCCGCTGCGCCAGGGTCGGCCGGTGGGTCAGCGGGGGGTGAACTCGCCGGCGAACCAGCGGCGCAGGATGCCGTTGTGGAAGTCCCAGACGAGCGGGGTGTCGGCGGTGGCGAGCAGCCAGCCCTCGGTCTCGTCGGTGGGGCGCGAGGGCGGGAGTTCGGCGAGCGGACGGGCGGGGAGCAGTCCGCAGAGCATGACGAAGCGGCCGTTGGGGTCGGAGGCGGTGTGGATCAGGCGGACGTCGGCGGCGTCGGCCAGGATGCCGGTCTCCTCGCCGAGTTCGCGCACGCACGCCTGCTGCCAGCTCTCGCCGTAGTCCATGTAGCCGCCGGGGAAGGCGAGTTCGCCGTAGCCGGGCTCGATGGTGCGGCGGATGACGACCAGGGCCGGGTCGGCGTCGGGCCGGGTGACGGGGAGGACCGTGACGGCGACGGGCAGCGGGTTGCGGTAGCTGATCTCGGCGCAGCCGGGGCAGGTGCGGGGCCAGGTGTCGGTGTCGGGCGGGTACGGCGTGCCGCAGAAGTGGCAGTGGGAGAACGGCCGGTGGGCGGTCCGCGTCGCTTCGTCGGTGGTCATGGGCGGATGGTAGCCGGGGGCTCGGCGGGCCCGGCCGGCGGTGGCCCTTCGCTGCTCGGCCCCTCGCCGTCGGGCTCGTCCTCGCGGGCGGGGCGGAGCAGCGCGGGGTGGAGCAGGCGGGCGCCGCCGGCGTGGTAGGTGCGGGCCCGGGGGCCGCCGCGGGCGCCGCCGCGCTCGGTGGTGGAGCCGGTGCTCTCCACGAAGCCGGGGACGGAGAGGACCTTGCGGTGGAAGTTGCCGGGGTGGAGCTTCTCGTCCCAGACGGCCTCGTAGACGGCGCGGAGGTCGGGGATGGTGAAGTCGTGGGGCAGGAAGGCGGTGGCGAGCGGGCTGTACTCCAGCTTGGCCCGCACCCGGTCGAGGCCGTCGGCCAGGATGCGGGCGTGGTCGAAGGCCAGCCGGATCGGGCGCGGTGGGGCCGGGTGGGAGCCGGTGTGCCCGTCGACGCCACCCCCGTGGGTGTCGGCGGGCACACCGGCGGCTTGGGCGCGGTCGGCGGACCGCGGGGCCGGGTCGAGGTCGGCGACCGGGTGCCAGGCGGCGGCCGCGGCGTCCGTGCCGGCCTGCGGGTCGGGCAGGTCCGGGGCGAAGGCCAGGTAGGCGACCGAGACGACGTGCATCCGTGGGTCCCGCTCCGGGGCGCCGTAGGTGCCGAGCTGTTCGAGGTGCAGCCGGCAGAGCGCGGCCTCGGCGGCGCCCAGCAGGCCCGTCTCCTCCGCGAGTTCGCGGGCGGCGGCCTCGTCGAGACCCTCCTCCCCCGCCCGCAGGAAGCCGCCGGGCAGCGCCCAGCAGCCCTGGTACGGCGGGGCGCCGCGTTCGACCAGCAGCACGTGCAGCCGGCCGCCCCGCAGCGTCAGGGCCACCACGTCGACGGTGACGGCGACCGGGGTGTAGGCGCGCGGGTCGTACGCGGCGAGCCACTCCTGCTCGGCCGTGGGCCCGGCGGCGGGGTGGGGGGACGCGTCGTCCGCTGCCATCGCCGGCTCCTCTCCGCGCCCCTGGGGCACCTGGTGCTGTCGTTCTCGGGATGAGCACAACGTAACGACTTCGTTCCCCGGCGGCAAACGGTTTTCCCGGCCGTCGGGGGCCTCCGGCTCCTAGGCTGTGACCAGGAACGACCGTGCTCGAGGAGACCGAGATGCCCACTGCTCCCCCGCCGGACTTCACCGCGGCGCTGGCGGCCGGTCCGCTGGTCCTGGACGGCGGGATGTCGAACCAGCTGGCCGCCGCCGGGCACGACCTGTCGGACGCGCTGTGGTCGGCACGGCTGCTCGCGGACGACCCCGGGGCCGTGGTGGCCGCGCACCGGGCGTACTTCGCGGCCGGGGCCGAGGTCGCCATCACGGCGAGCTACCAGGCGAGCTTCGAGGGCTTCGCCCGGCGCGGGGTCGGGCACGCGGCGGCGGCCCGGCTGCTGGCGAGCAGCGTGGAGCTGGCCCGGGAGGCGGCGCGGGCCGAACCGGGCGGGCGGCGGCGCTGGGTGGCGGCCTCGGTGGGCCCGTACGGGGCGGTGCGGGCGGACGGTTCCGAGTACCGCGGCCGGTACGGGCTGAGCCACGCGGAGCTGGTGGCCTTCCACCGGCCGCGACTGGAGGTGCTGGCGGCGGCCCGGCCGGACGTGCTGGCGCTGGAGACGGTGCCGGACGCGGACGAGGCGCGGGTGCTGCTGGAGCTGGTGCGCGGGCTGGGGGTGCCGGCCTGGCTGTCGTACAGCGTGGCGGGCGGCCGGACCAGGGCCGGGCAGCCGCTGGCGGAGGCCTTCGCGCTGGCGGCGGAGGTGGACGAGGTGTTGGCGGTGGGCGTCAACTGCTGCACCCCGCAGGACGCGGACCTGGCGGTGGCGGTGGCCGCCGAGGTGACCAGGAAACCGGTGGTGGTGTACCCGAACAGCGGGGAGCGGTGGGACCCTGACCGCCGGGACTGGCGCGGGGAGCCGACCTTCCGCTCGGCGCGGGTGAGCGGCTGGCTGGCGGACGGTGCCCGGCTGGTCGGCGGCTGCTGCCGGGTCGGCACGGACGGGATCGCCGCGCTGGCGGCCGAGGTCACCGTGCGGCGCGGACCCGGGGAGGAACGTGGCCGGGGGCCCGCGTGGGCGGCGCGCGGCGGCGCGGGCGCCTGAGCGCCGGCGCCCGGACTGCGCGGCGGGACGGCTCCGGCGCGGCGGCGCGGAAGGCTAACAGGCGCGGAAGGTTAACACCCGGCCGAGCGCGGGTTACCGAGGGGGAAGGTGCACGGACGGACGGCGGCCTGGCAGACTCGTCCCGTCACCACTGCGGTCGACAATGTCGACCGCCTGTCAGCGCGGAGGTACCCATGCCCGGCCCGATCCAGTCGCTCTCCCGGGCCGCCGCGATCATGCGCCTGCTGGCCGGCGGTGAGCGCCGGCTGGGACTGTCCGAGGTCGCGACGGCGCTGGACCTGGCCAAGGGCACCGCGCACGGCATCCTGCGCACGCTGCAGCAGGAGGGCTTCGTCGAGCAGGATCCGGAGAGCGGCAAGTACCAGCTGGGCGCCGAGCTGCTGCGGCTGGGGCAGAGCTACCTGGACGTGCACGAGCTGCGGGCGCGGGCCCTGGTGTGGGCGGACGACCTGGCCCGGGCGGCCGGCGAGACCGTGTACCTGGGGGTGCTGCACCAGCAGGGCGTGCTGATCGTGCACCACGTGTTCCGGCCCGACGACACCCGGCAGGTGCTGGAGGTGGGCTCGATGCAGCCGCTGCACAGCACCGCGATCGGCAAGGTGCTGGTGGCCTACGACCCGGTCGCGCGCGGGGAGTTGGGCGACGGGCCGTACGAGTCGTACACCGTGCGGACGTTGACCGAGGCGAACGACCTGGACGCCGAGTGCGCGCTGATCCGCGAGCGCGGCTGGGCGGACTCGATCGAGGAGACCTGGGAGGGCGTGGCGTCGATCGCCGCGCTGATCCAGGACCGGCGGCGCAACCCGGTGGGCGCGGTGTGCGTCAACGGGCCGGTGGAGCGGGTCTGCGAGGACGGCTTCGTGAAGCCCTCGCTGGTGGCCTCGGTGCGCAGCGCGGCGCGGGCGATCTCCCGCGATCTGGGTGCCGGGCGGTTCTGACCGCAGCGGTCGATTCGTCACGCTGAGGCGCGGACGGGCGGTGAGCCTGTCCGCGCCTTGGCGTTTTGTCCCGATTCGGCGCACTCCGCTGGGTAACTTCGGGGGACCCACCGAGGGAAGGGTCACAGCTGCGTAACCCCGCCTTGACGCGGGGCCGACCTGGGGAGGAAGCTTCCGCATGACGGTCGACATTGTCGAACGATGGCCGGGAAGATCACTCCCACAGCGCGCTCACCCGCACCGGGATCGACCGGCCGCCTGCCCCCACCCGCACTTCGGGCCATGACAAGGGAGTCTTTGTGTCCGCGTTCTCCAACGGCGACGTCTTCGTCGGCGAAACCCTCGGCACCGCCGCCCTGATACTCCTCGGCGGTGGCGTCTGCGCCGCCGTGACCCTCAGGAAGTCGAAGGCCTTCAACGCCGGCTGGCTGGCGATCACCTTCGGCTGGGGCTTCGCGGTCCTCGTCGCCGCCTACATGACCGGCGAGAAGTCCGGCGCCCAGCTCAACCCGGCCGTCACCATCGCGCTCGCGGTCAAGAGCGGCGACTGGAGCCAGGTGCCGCTCTACATCGGCTCCCAGATGCTCGGCGCGATCATCGGCGCCGTGCTGGTCTGGCTCACCTACCTCGGACAGTTCCAGGCCAACAAGGAGCCCACCCTCGGCATCTTCTCGACCGGGCCCGAGATCCGGAACCCGGTCCAGAACGTGATGACCGAGGTCATCGGCACCTTCGTGCTCTGCATGGCGATCCTCACCCTCAGCCCGAAGCTCGGTGCCGGCGGCACCGCGGTCGTCGCGATCGTCGTGGTCAGCCTCGGCCTCTCGCTCGGCGGCCCGACCGGCTACGCCATCAACCCGGCCCGTGACCTCGGCCCGCGCATCGTGCACTCGCTGCTGCCGATCCCGAACAAGGGCGGCTCCGACTGGTCCTACGCCTGGGTCCCGGTCGTCGGCCCGATCCTGGGCGGCCTCGCGGCCGGCGGCGTGTACAACGCCCTGTTCTAAAGGCCCGGTTGAAAACAGCCGAGCACGGGGACTGACCGGACGTACGGCCACCGAACGTCCGTGTCAGGCCCACCCACCCCGTAACCCCCCGAACTTGAGCCGAGGACCCTCCACATGACCTCCACTGGCAACTACATCGCCGCGATCGACCAGGGCACCACCTCCAGCCGCTGCATCATCTTCGGCGCCGACGGCCGGATCGTCTCCGTCGACCAGCAGGAGCACCGGCAGATCTTCCCCCAGCCCGGCTACGTCGAGCACGACGCCGCCGAGATCTGGACCCGGGTGCAGTCGGTCGTCCGCGGTGCGCTGGAGAAGGCCGGGCTGACCAAGGACGACATCCGCGCGATCGGCATCACCAACCAGCGCGAGACCACCGTCCTGTGGGACAAGAACACCGGTGAGCCGGTGCACAACGCACTGGTGTGGCAGGACACCCGCACCGAGGGGCTCTGCCGCGAGCTGGGCCGCAACGTGGGCCAGGACCGCTTCCGCCGCGAGACCGGCCTCCCGCTGGCCAGCTACTTCGCCGGCCCGAAGATCCGCTGGCTGCTGGACAACGTCGAGGGCCTGCGCGAGCGCGCCGAGGCCGGCGACATCCTGTTCGGCACCATGGACACCTGGGTGATCTGGAACCTCACCGGTGGTGTCGACGGCGGCAAGCACGTCACCGACGTGACCAACGCCAGCCGCACCATGCTGATGAACCTCAAGTCGCTCGCCTGGGACGAGAGCATCGCCGAGTCGATGGGCGTGCCGATGGCCGTCCTGCCGGAGATCCGCTCCTCCGCCGAGGTGTACGGCGAGGCCGTCGGCGACCTGGCCGGCGTCCCGGTCGCCTCCGCGCTCGGCGACCAGCAGGCCGCGCTGTTCGGGCAGACCTGCTTCAACGAGGGCGAGGCCAAGTCCACCTACGGCACCGGCACCTTCCTGCTGCTGAACACCGGCGAGAAGATCGTCAACTCGTACCACGGCCTGCTGACCACCGTCGGCTACCGGATCGGCGACCAGGCCCCGGTGTACGCGCTGGAGGGCTCGATCGCCGTCACCGGCTCGCTCGTCCAGTGGCTGCGCGACCAGCTCGGCATCATCTCCACCGCCGCCGAGATCGAGACCCTCGCCAACACCGTCGAGGACAACGGCGGCGCCTACTTCGTCCCGGCCTTCTCCGGCCTGTTCGCCCCGTACTGGCGCTCCGACGCCCGCGGTGTGATCGCCGGTCTGACCCGGTACGTCACCAAGGGCCACCTGGCCCGGGCCGTCCTGGAGGCCACCGCCTGGCAGACCCGCGAGGTCGTCGACGCCATGCAGAAGGACTCCGGGGTCGAGCTCACCGCCCTCAAGGTCGACGGCGGCATGACCAGCAACAACCTGCTCATGCAGAACATCGCCGACGTCCTGAACGCCCCGGTCGAGCGCCCGTACGTGGCCGAGACCACCGCCCTCGGCGCGGCCTACGCCGCCGGACTCGCCGTCGGCTTCTGGAACGACCTCGACACCCTGCGGGCCAACTGGCACCGCGCCGCCGAGTGGACTCCCCGCATGGACGAGGACACCCGGGAGCGTGAGTACAAGAAGTGGCTCAAGGCCGTGGAGCGCACCATGGGCTGGGTGGAGGAGGAAGAGAACAACTGACCGACAAGCCGGTCGGGGCCCCGGGCCCCGACCGGCCGGTTCCGTTTACACCGGCCCGCCGCACCGGGCCGACCGGCCTCTCCCGCAGAGGCCGCACCGCACACGAGAGGAGTAACGGCGCCGCCCGACCAGCGCGCCGTACACAACCACCATGGCAACCATCCCGACCCTGGGCGCCGAGCGCACCGCCGGCCGCACCGCCTCCCGCGCCGAGACCCGTGAGCTGCTCGGCAAGGCCACCTACGACCTGCTGGTGATCGGGGGCGGCATCCTCGGCACGGCCGTCGCCTGGACCGCGTCCCAGGCCGGCCTGAAGGTCGCCATGGTCGACGCCGGTGACTTCGCCGGCGCCACCTCCAGCGCCTCCTCCAAGCTCGTCCACGGCGGTCTGCGCTACCTGCAGACCGGCGCGGTCAAGCTGGTCGCGGAGAACCACAAGGAGCGCCGCGCGCTCTCCACCGACGTGGCCCCGCACCTGGTCAACCCGCTGACCTTCTTCGTGCCGGTCTACAAGGGCGGCCCGCACGGCGCCGCCAAGCTCGGCGCGGGCGTGTTCCTGTACTCGGCGCTGTCCGCCTTCCGCGACGGCATGGGCCGGGTCTCCACCGCCGCGCACGCCGCCCAGCAGGTGCCCGCGCTGCGCACCGAGGGCCTGCGCTCGGTGGCCGTCTACGGCGACCACCAGATGAACGACTCGCGCGTCGCGGTGATGACCGTGCGCGCCGCCGTCGACGCCGGCGCCGTGGTGCTCAACCACGCCGAGGTCACCGGCCTGCGCTTCACCGGCGGCCGGGTCACCGGCGCCGAGCTGCGCGACCGCCTGGACGGCACCGAGTTCGGCGTCGACGCCCGCCTGGTGCTCAACGCCACCGGCCCGTGGGTCGACCACCTGCGCAAGATGGAGGACGCCGGCGCCGCGCCGTCGATCCGCCTCTCCAAGGGCGCCCACGTCGTGGTCAAGCGCCGCTCGCCGTGGCGCGCCGCGCTGACCATCCCGATCGACAAGTACCGCGTCTCCTTCGCCATCCCGTGGGAGGACCACGTCCTCCTCGGCACCACCGACGAGGAGTACACCGGCGACCCGAAGGACGTCCGGGCCACCGACGCGGACATCGACCAGATCATGGGCGAGGCCGCGCACGCGATCCGCGACGAGCACCTCGACCGCGACCTGGTCACCTACTCCTTCGCCGGCCTGCGCGTGCTGCCCGGCGGCCCGGGTGACACCGCCGCCGCCAAGCGCGAGACCGTCGTCACCGAGGGCCGCGGCGGCATGCTGTCGGTCTCCGGCGGCAAGTGGACCACCTACCGCCACATCGGCCGCACCGTGCTGGAGAAGCTGGCCCACGTGCCCGGCACCAGCCTCGGCGAGGACATGTCCCCGATCGCCCCGACCGTCCCGCTGCCGGGTGTCGGCGCGCCGAACGCGGTGGCCCACCGCCTGCTGATCGACCGGGAGCCGGGCTCGCGGATGGAGCCGCTGGTCGCCAAGCACCTGGCCAGCCACTACGGCACCCTCTCCTTCGAGATCGCCCGCATGATCGACGAGAACCCGGAGCTGGGCCGGCCGATCCACGAGGACGGTCCGGACGTCTGGGCGCAGGTCGCGTACGCGGCCGAGAACGAGTGGGCGTACACCGCCGACGACGTGCTGCGCCGCCGCACCACCATGACGGTGCGCGGGCTGGACACGCCGGAGATCCGGGACGAGGTCGAGGCCTTCCTCGCCAAGCGTGGGACCAAGTAGGCACAGCCTCGCGAAGCGCGGGACCAAGTAGGCACTGCTGTACGGCGGGCGGGCGTTCGGGGTTTCCCCGGGCGCCCGCCCGCCGTTTCGCCGGATGACGGCGCCCGCCTCGATCTCGGCCTCGGCGAGGGCGCGGACGGTGGCGTAGCCGGGCGTCCGGTTCGCGATGTCGCGCAGGTCGAGCGAGGTGGCCGGCAGGTGGACGCGGGCGTCGGTCAGGCCGGGCAGTGCGGTGCCGCCCCGGGTGTCCAGGACCCGGACGCCCTCGGCGGCGGCGGCGGACGGGCGGTGCGGTGGCCGAGGAGCTGATGGCGGCGACGGCCGCGGTGCCGTCCGGGCCGCTCGGGGCCCGACCGGGACCGGTCCGGCCGCTTCAGGGGAACGCCGCGGGGCGGCACCCGTACGGTACGGGTGCCGCCCCTCTGTGGCGGTGTGTGCGAGGCGCGAGGCGCGCTAGATGAGCATGCTCAGCGGCAGGATCAGCGCTATCGCGACCACCGAGATGATCGTCTCCATCACCGACCAGGACTTCAGCGTCTGCCCGACGCTCATCCCGAAGTACTCCTTCACCAGCCAGAAGCCGGCGTCGTTGACGTGCGAGAGGAACAGCGAGCCGGCGCCGATCGCGAGCACCAGCAGGGCCGCGTGGGTCGAGGACATGCCGGCGGCGAGCGGGGAGACGATGCCGGCCGCGGTGATGGTGGCGACCGTCGCCGAGCCGGTGGCCAGGCGGATCAGCACCGCGATCAGCCAGCCCAGCAGCAGCGCGGAGATGTGCCACTTCGCGGACCAGTGGCTGACCATGTCGCCGACGCCCACGTCGATCAGGGTCTGCTTGAAGCCGCCGCCCGCGCCGACGATGAACACGATGCCGGCGATCGGGCCGAGCGCCTTGCCGACGGTGTCGGAGATCCGCGCCTTGTCGAAGCCGGCCGCCTTGCCGAGGGTCAGCATGCCGAGCAGGGTCGCGGCGAGCAGCGCGATCAGCGGGGAGCCGATGAAGTCGAACACCCGCTGGCCGACCGCCTTCGGGTCGTCGATCACGACGTCGGCCAGGGCCTTGCCGAGCATCAGCACGACCGGCAGCAGGATGGTCGCCATGACCGCGCCGAAGGACGGGGTGTGCTCGCGCTTGGCCGTCTCCTCGGGAGTGACGGCGGTCGGGACCTCCAGCGGGCCGACCCAGCGCTCGGCGACCCGGGCGAACAGCGGACCGGCGATGATCAGGGTCGGGACGGCGATCAGCAGGCCGAGCGCCAGGGTGATGCCGAGGTCGGCCTTCAGGGCGTCGATCGCGACCAGCGGGCCCGGGTGCGGGGGCACCAGGCCGTGCAGCACCGACAGGCCGGCCAGCGCCGGGATGCCGACCCGTATCAGCGGCACGTTGCCGCGGCGGGCGACCAGCAGCACGATCGGGATCAGCAGGACGACGCCGACCTCGAAGAACAGCGGCAGGCCGAGCACCGCGGCGATCAGCGCCATCGCCCACGGCAGCGCCTTGTTGCCGGTCCGGGACAGCACGGTGTCCGCGATGATGTTGGCGCCGCCGGAGTCCGCGAGCAGTTTGCCGAGCATCGCGCCCAGGCCGATCAGCAGGCCGACGCTGGCCACGGTGGAGCCGAAGCCCGTGGAGAAGCTGCTCAGCAGCTTGTCGAAGGGGGCGCCCGCGACGGCGGCCAGCAGGCCGGAGCCGAGCGTGAGGGCGAGGAACGGGTGCAGCTTCAGCTTGGTGATCAGCAGGACGATCACACCGATGCTGAGCAGCACCGCGATCAGCAGCTGGGAGTTGCTGCCGGTGTGCGGCAGGGCCGGTGGGGCGGCCGCCAGGAGGGTGGGGGAAAGGCTGCTCACGCGAGGTCTCCATTGACAGGCCGCAGCAGTGCCACGGCCTTCTCGACGAGTTCTTCGGGGGACGGGCCCACGTCCAGGACGGCGCCGTGCTCGTCCGCGCCCAGGGCCTCCAAGGTGGCGTACTGGGATCCGAGCAGCGACGTCGGCATGAAGTGGCCGGAGCGGTGGGACAGCCGGTCCTCGACCAGCTGGTGACCGCCGCTGAGGTGCAGGAAGAAGGCGTCCGGGGCGTCCGCGCGCAGGATGTCGCGGTAGCCGTGCTTCAGCGCCGAGCAGGTGACCACGCCGCCGGTGCCGGCCTCGGTGCGCTCCCTGAGCCAGGCGCCGATGGCGCGCAGCCAGGGTTCACGGTCCTGGTCGTCCAGCGGGATGCCGGCGGACATCTTGGCGATGTTGGCCGGCGGGTGGAACTCGTCCGCCTCGGCGAAGGGGAGATCGAGGCGGTCGGCCAGGAGGCGGGCCAGCGTGGTCTTGCCGACACCGGAGACGCCCATCACCACGACGGTGCGGGGGGCGTCCGAGAGGGATCGGTTCTCGACGTTGAGAGCCATGGGTGGTGCTCCTTCGTTGCAGGCCGCCACTATCGCTTCAAAGATATGACGTATTCAAGTAGCAGAAACCAAATCGTCATACTTTTGCCGTGTGGGCTCGGTCGCAGTGCATCCGGTGGCGGCGGAGGCGGCCGGGAGACCTCGGCCCGGGGCGTCTAGGCTGGGCGGATGGAGATCCAGGGGCTGCCCGGTCGGGTGCTTGACGAGCTCGGGCCGGCGATCGCGTCCGGGGAGATCCCCGAGGGCGCGGTGCTGCGCGGGGAGGACCTGGAGGAGCGGTTCGGGGTGTCCCGGACGGTCATCCGGGAGGCGGTGCGCGTCCTGGAGGGGATGCGCCTGGTGGCGTCCCGACGGCGGGTCGGGATCACCGTCCAGCCGAAGACGCTCTGGGACGTCTTCGACCCGATGGTGATCCGCTGGCGCCTGGCCGGCGCCGACCGGCCCGCCCAGCTGCGCTCGCTCGGCTCGCTGCGGATGGCCGTCGAACCGGCCGCCGCCGCACTCGCCGCGACCCACGCGACCGACGACGACCGGCGCGAACTCAGCTCGCTGGCCGTGGAGTTGACGGTCTCGGCGCGGGAGGCCGACCTCGCCACCTTCCTCGGGCACGACATCGCCTTCCACGCCCTGGTGCTGCGCGCCTCCGGGAACGAGATGTTCGCCCACCTCGGGGACACCGTGGGAGCGGTGCTCACCGGACGGACCGAGTACCATCTGATGCCCCATCAGCCGGAACCGTACGCGATCCGGCTGCACCGGGAGGTCGCCGACGCGATCTGCGCGGGCGACGCCGTGCACGCCGAGCAGGCGATGCGGACGATCGTCACGGGCGCCCTGGAGGAGCTCAACCAGCAGCTGGGGTGAGCCCGCGGCGCCGCCTGCCCGGATGACACGATTTGGCGGCAGTTCGGTGGATTCGGACGCATGGTCCGGGTTCGACCGGGGCAGAGTGAGCAACGGGGGGCGCGTTTCGCGTGCGCCCGTTCCTCGTCCGCCACCGGATTCGCGCCTGGGGGTCGCCCGATGTCCGTGCCACGCCGCCGTCGCCGCCTGCCCGACGAGGTGCGCTCCGCGGCCGTCCGGGCGGTGCTCTGCCTGGCCTTCACCCTGGTGGGCGTGGTGGTCGCGACGCTGGCCTCGTACGCGGGGAGTTGGCTGATGACGCCCGCGCTGATGGCGATGGGGCTCGGGGTGTTCGGCACCATGTGGTGCCTGCTGGAGATCCTGATCTCCCGCCAGGTCGCCGCCCAGCGGATGCGCGGGCCGAACTCCGCCTCCCCGATGGCGGGCAGCCGGGCCGCCCCCGAGCCGCTGGCCGCCCGGCCGTTCCCCCGGACCGGCGGGACCGCGCAGCAACACCCGCAGCAACACCCGCGGCAACACCCGCAACAGCCGCCGCACCAGCGCCGGTTGGCCGACCGCTAGGACGGGCCTGACACGCCTCAGGGCACCACCCGGTAGTGGGTGGTGAGCCGGGCCTCGTCGTCCAGGACGTGGAAGGCGAGCATCGGCGGATGGTCGAAGGTGATGCCGCGCCCGCCCTCGCAGGGCAGCGTGACCGTGGAGACCACGCCGGGCGCGACCAGCACCGGCAGGCCGGCGAAGGTGGTCGCGGCGGCGGTGTGGGAGTGGCCGCAGAGCAGTGCGGCCACCCGGGGGTGGCGGCGCAGCACCTGCGCCAGGCGGGCCTCGCCGAACTGGCGGATCCGGTCGACGCTCGGGACGTGCAGTTCGACCGGCGGGTGGTGGAAGGCCACCAGGGCGGGCAACTCCTGTCGGCCGGACGAGAGTTGGCCATCCAGCCAGTCGAGGGTGGCGTCCGCCAGCAGACCGTCGTGCTGCTCGGGTATCGAGGAGTCGAGCATCAGCACGTCGGCGCCGGGCAGCCGGTGCGACCGGTTGACCGGATCCGTCGACGGCTGCTCGCCGAGCAGCACCTGCCGGTAGGGCGCCCGGATGTCGTGGTTGCCGGGGCAGGTGAGCACCGGGTGCCGCGAGTTCAGCACCTCGGCGACCTGCTCGTACTCCTCGGGCAGGCCGTGGTCGGCGAGGTCGCCGGTGACCAGCACCGCGTCCAGCGGGCCGGGCAGGGCGTCGAGGTACGCCATCACCTGCTCGGCCCGCCGCCGGGCCCGCTTGCCGGCGTCCCGGCGGTGGACCTGGCCGAGGTGGATGTCACTGAGGTGCGCGATCGTCAGCATGGCGATCACGCTAGCCAGTTCACGGCTGGGCGGGAACCTCCGCGGGGCGCTTGAACATCCGGGTGGCGGTGATCTCGCCGTGGATGGTCGGGCCGTCCGGGTCCTGCGGGGCGGGCAGGCCGGGGCGCAGGTGCTCCTCCACCGAGATGTACTTGAGGCCGGCCCGCAGGTCGGCGTCGTTGCGCAGCCGGATCACCAGCGGGAACTCGGCGAGCGCGGTGGTGTCGAACAGGCCGGTGGTGTAGATCAGCTGGACGCCGAGCGCGTCCGCCACCGCACGCTGGAGCTCCAGCAGGTAGGTGGCGTTGGCGCGGCCGATCGGGTTGTCGAGGAACAGCGTGCCGGCGTGCCGCAGTTGGGACTGGCCGCGGTCGTTGGCGCGCAGCGCGGCCATCGTGCAGTAGAGCGCGATGGCGGCGGTGAGCAGCTGGCCGCCGGAGAAGACGTCGGACATCTGGCCGACGCTCACCCGCTCGGCGCGCAGCACCGCGTCGGGCTTGAGGATCTCCACGCTGACGCCCTTGGGGCCGATCGCGGCGGCGACGCCGCGCAGCAGCAGTGACATGCCGTCCCGGCGCAGGTCGCTGTTCTTCCTGACGGCGGCGCGGGTGGCCTCGTCGATGACCTCGCCGAGGCGTTCGACCAGGGTGGCGTGGTCCGGGTCCTCGAAGCGGATCCGCAGGAACTCCTGGCCGGACCACTCCCCGAGGCCCTCGGGCAGCCGGGACAGCCGCTGGGCGGCGCGCAGGGTGGTGAGCGAGGACTCGACCAGTCCGCGCAGCCGGTCCACGATCGAGCCGCGGTTCTTCTCCAGCTGGGTCAGCTCGTCGGTGAGCACCCGCAGCCGGGGGGCGAAGGCGGCGGCCCAGGCGGCGGCGTGCTCGGGCAGCGCGGAGGCGGGCAGTTCGCGGATCTGCTGGCGGGCGGGGGTGCGGACGGCCTCGTAGCGGGCGGCGTTGGCGTGCCGGACCAGCGCGTCGGAGGCGTCGCGGACGGCGAGTTCGGCGGAGGACAGCTCGCCGGCGGCCGTGCGCAGGGCGCGGCGGGCGTCGGTGGAGGCGTTGCGGGCCTCGGGCAGCGAGCCGAGGTAGGGCTCGACCGGCTGGGCGTCGTCCTCCAGCTCCCGCAGGCCGTCGCGGAGCTGGCCGGCGAGTTCGTCGAAGTCGGCGGCGGCGGACTGGGCGGTGTCGAAGGTGCGCTGGAGGTCGGCGTGCGCGGTGCGGGCGGCGTCCACGGCCTCACGGCACTCGGCGAGCCGGCTGGTGGCGGTGCGCAGCAGGGTCTGGGCGTGCTCGGGGTCGGTGGGGACGAGCTCCTCGGGCAGCTCGGTGTGCGCCTCGCCGTCGGCGGGGGCGGAGCGTTCGGCCTCGCCGCGCAGCCGGCCGAGCTGTTCGCTGGCGGCGGCCGAGCGGGCCTCGATGGTGGCGACCAGTTCCTCGGCGCGGGCGGCGGCGGCCTGGCGGGCCGGGCCGTCGGCGCCGTCGGGGCTGCCGAGGAGTTCCTCGGCGCGGGTGCGGACCTTGTTGGTGAGGCGGTCGAGTTCGGTCGCGGCGGCGGCCTCGTCGCCCTCGGCGCGGGCCTGTTCGGCGCGCAGGTCGGCTCCGACGCCGACCTTCTCGTACAGCTGGGAGGCGGCCCGGTAGGCCTCGCGCAGGGCGGGCAGCGCGGCGGGGGCGCTCTGCTCGGCGGGCTCGTCGGCCTGCTCGGCGGCGGGGATCTCGGCGCGTTCGGCGCGCAGCGCGCGGACGGTGCGGCGGGCGTCGTCGGCGGCGCGCTGGGCGGCGCGGCGGTCCTCGTCGCAGGTGCGGGCGCGTTCGGCGCAGACGGCCTGGCGGCGGTCGCACTCGGTGGCGTCCTCGGCGAGTTCGCGCTGGCGGCGGGCCCAGTTGGCGCGTTCGCGCAGCCGGAAGGCGAGGCCGGAGAGGGCGTCGGCGCGGCGGCGGGCGCGCTGGGCGTTCTCGCGGTGCTCCTCGTGGGCGGAGGCGGCGGCGGCGTGGTCGGTCTCGGCCTCGTCGTGGTCGGCGCGCAGGGTGGCCAGGGCGGCGGCGGCCTGCTCGGCGTGCTCGCGGGCGGCCTCGGCGGCGGCAGCGAGTTCGGCGAGGGTGCCGGGCGGGCAGCTGGCGTGCCAGGAGGCGAGCCGGGCGGCGAGGGCGCGGTCGGCGCCGAGGCGGCCGGCGAGTTCGCGGATGTGCTCCTCGCGGGCGGCGGCGCGGGCGCGCAGTTCGCGGCGCTCGCCGTCGGCGGCGGACTCGTCGTGCATGGCCGGGTTGGGCGGCACCAGGAAGAAGGCGGGCTCGTCGGTGATCGGGGCGATCAGTGAGGCGGCGGCGCCGACGGCGACGGTGGAGCGCGGCAGCAGGGCGGCGGCCTGGAGGGCCTCGCGGGCGCGCTCCAGCGAGGCCGGGTCGGTGACGACCACGCCGTCGACCAGTTCGGGCCGGGCGGCGAGGATCGCCTCGTGGTCGGTCGGGTCGACGGACTGGGCGAGGTAGCGCCAGCCGGGGAGGGCGGGGATGCCGTGCTCGGCGAGGTACTCGACGGTGGCCAGCACGTCGGGGCCGGGCGGCAGCAGGCCGCCGTCGCCGAGTGCGGCGAGGATGCGGGAGTCGTCGGCGGCGGCGGTGCGCAGGTCGAACAGGGTGCGTTCGGCGGTGGCGATGGCCTCGTCGAGGAGTTCGCGCAGGTACTCGGCGTTGCGGTCGAGCACGGTGGGGGTGAGGAAGCCGGCGTCCTCCTCCGCGTCGTCCTGGTAGGGGGTGAGGGAGAGCAGGTCGGCGAGCCGCTGCTCGGTGGCAAGCAGGGCGGCGGTGCGCTGCTCGGCGGCCAGCGCGCGGGCGGCGTCCTTGCGGGCGTCGCCGGCGCGTTCGGCGGCGAGTTCGGCGCGGGAGGTGGCGGCGGCGGCCTCGCGCAGCCGGGCGGCGCAGGCCTCGGCGGCGGTGCGGGCCTGGGCGAGGGCCGCGGCGGCGGCCTTCTCGACGTCGGCGGCGTGCAGGGCGGCGCGGGCCGGGTCCACGTCGCCGTCGGAGTCGATGAAGCCGGCCTCGACGGCGGCATCGGTCTCCTGCTCGACCTCGGCGAGGCGCTGGCGCAGGTGTTCGGCCTCGCTGCGGGCCTTCTGGGCGGCGGTGGCGGCCTCGGTGGCGGCGGACTGCGCCTTGCCGCCGTCCTCCTGGAGCTCGCTCGCGCGCTGCTCCTCGGTGTCGGCGCGGGTCTCGGCGGCCGCGGCGGCGGCTTCCAGGGCACGGGCGAGCGCGGTGGCGGCGAGGGCGCGGGCGGCGAGCGCGGGGGCGGCGTCGAGTTCGGCCTCGCGGATGGCGGCGGCGACCCGAGCGACCCGGTCGGCGGCGGCGCGCTGGCGCAGGACGGCCTCGGCGGCCTGCCAGGCGGAGTGCAGGGTGCGGGCGTCGATGAGTTCGCGGCGCAGTGCGGCGGCCTCGGTGGTGGCCGCGGCGAGGCTCAGGGTGGCGTGCCGGTGGGTGAGTTCGTCGGCGATCAGGCTGTGCCGGGTGCGGTCGGACTCGGCGGCGGTGACGGCGCCCGCGGCGGCGGCGACCTCGATGGCGAGGTCCTGGGCGCGGTCGCGCTCGGCGGCGGCGCGGGAGGTGAGGGCGTGGGCGAGACGGCGGGCGCGGCGCTCGGCGGTGCGGTGGGCCTCGCGGACGGTCTCGCGGGCGGTGGTGGACTCGACGATGCGTTCCAGCAGGTCGAGCGAGCCGGCGGTGAAGTCGCGTTCGGCGGTGAGTTCGGCGCGCAGGCCGAGCTTGGCGGCGAAGCCGTGGACGAGGTCGGCCAGGCCGTCGGTGTCCCGGGTGTCGGTGACGGCGCGCAGCAGCAGGTCGGTGAAGTCCTTGTCCTGCTTGACCGCGAAGAGGCCGGCCGCCTCGCCCTCGTCGGCGTTCATCTCGCGCTGGTAGCGGAAGAGTTCGGGGTCGAGGCCGAGTTCGCCGAGGTGTTCGGTCCAGCGGTCGTGGCCGTCCTCGAAGACCAGGTCGAGGTGGGGGTGGGCCTTGCCGGCCTCGGTGAGGGCGTCGCGGAAGCCCTTCATGGTGCGGCGGCGGCCGCGGGCCTTCTGGTCGCCGACCAGGCTGACCCGTTCGGCGACCGGCAGTGAGTCGAGGGTGAGTCCGGGGCCGGGACGGAAGGAGTACCAGGTCTCGGCGAACTTGCGCGGGTCGGAGGAGACCTGGCGGCCGCGCCACTCGCTGGCCTTGCCGACCACGATCAGTTCGCCGGTGACGGTGTGCTGCCACTCCAGGGCGACGTGGCCGCAGTCGTCGGCGAGCAGGAACTTGCGCAGCACGCCGGAGCTGGCGCCGCCGAGGGTGTTGCGGTGGCCGGGGAGCATCACCGAGAAGATCAGCTTGAGCAGGACGGACTTGCCGCCGCCGTTCTCCAGGAAGAGCACGCCGGCCGGGGCGGGGCGGCGGACCGGGCCGTCGGTCTCCTCGCCGAACAGGCCGATCTGCTGCGGGGCCGGGTCGGCGACGGGCTCGCCGACGCCGCGCAGGTCGAGCACCGTGTCGGCGTAGCGGGCGCCGGCCGGTCCGATCGAGTAGAGGCGGACCCGGTTGAGCTCGTACATGTGCGGCGGTTCTCCGTGCTGTCTACGTGAGTCGGACGGGTGTCAGAGCGAGTGGAACGGCAGGCCGGCGTCGGCGACCAGCTCGTCGCCGGTGTCCGGCGGCAGCAGGCTGGCGGTGCCGTCGGAGACCGGGACGACGCCGAGGTCGAGCAGTTCCGCCATCGCCGCGCTGTCGGCCAGGTCGCGGACCTGGAGCTGGTAGCGGGCGGTGGTGCGGTAGGTGCCGCCGGAGTCGTCGGAGACCTTCTGCAGGAAGCCGGAGTCGACCAGGAACATGACGGCCTTGGCGACGATGCCGATGGTGGAGCCGGAGAGCCGGCGGGCGTCCTTGGTGGCGCCGGTGGCGGTGCGCCGGGCCCAGACCCGCCAGGCGGCCTCCAGGCCGGGGGCGTCCGAGGCCGGGTCGGTGTTGGCGCCCTCGGTGTCGGCCTGTTCTTCCAGGCGGCGGCAGGCCTGGCGGACGAAGGAGTCGACGCCGTTGACGGTGATCCGGCCGAGGTAGCCGTCGTCGGCGAGGTCCTCGGGGCGAGGGAAGGCCATCGCGGCGACGGCGAGGTGGGCCAGTCCGTGCAGGAAGCGGTCGGTGCTCTCGGAGGCGGCGCGGCGCGAGTAGTCGCCCATCCGGACGGCGAACAGCGACTCCTCGGCGGCGGCGACGGCCATGCCGGCCCGCGGCGAGACCTCCAGGACGACCAGGCCCATGCCGGTGGCGATGGCGTCGGCGAGGCGGGCGAACGGCGGGTCCTCGCGGTGGCGGCGGACGAGTTCGGCGTACTCGACGTCGCGGGCGGGGAGCAGCTTGGCCTGGAGGCCGAAGGAGACCAGCCGGGCGGCGTCGGCGACGTCGGCCGGGGTGATCGGCGCGGGGGCCGCGGGTTCGGTCTCGGCCGCCCAGGACGTGTCGTGGTGGGTCGTCACGGGCGGTGCTCCTCGGGGGTGGCGCGGTGGTTTCGGTTCGTCAACGTGGGTGCCTGGAAAGTCACTGCCCGGCCGGTCAGCCGGCGTCCTTGCGGTCGGCGGCCATGCCGACCGCGTCGAGCAGGGCGCTGCCGACGATCAGGTCGGCGCCGCCGAACTCCCGGTCGTGCAGCGGGGTGCCGTCGTCCACGGCGAACAGCAGCCGCTCCTCGCCCTGGCGGTAGGCGGTGCCGACCGGCGGGCTGGCCGCGTGCACGGCCAGCAGGGCGACCAGGTACGGGAGTTCCGGGTCCTGCCGGCGGGCGTCGGCGAGCAGGCCGGAGAGCCGGCGGGGGGCGTCCGGGGGCAGGTCGAGCAGTTCCTGGGCCGCCTCCAGCTGGGCTTCGGAGAAGCGGCTGTCGTCCGGGGTGGCGACGAGGTCCGGGTCGGGGAGTTCGGCGCCGAGGTGTTCGCGCTCGACCGGCGGGGTGAGCAGCAGGTCGACCAGGTCGGCGACGCGGACCGAGACGGGCGTGCGCAGGCCGGCGCCGCGGGCGAAGAAGGCGCCGGTGGGGCGGACGGCCTGCTCTATCGGCAGCCGCAGCACGGGGGCGAGGAGCTGGCCGTAGAGGTCGATGCCGCTGCGGGCGCCGGGGGTGGCGAAGGCCTGGCGGTCCTGCTCGGCGCGGAACAGCGGGCCGGCCTCCAGCAGCCGGGTCTGCAGCTTCGTGTGGCGTCGGATGCAGTCCTTGACGATGTCGAGGAGCTCGGCGGCGCGGCGCTTGTGCTCCGCCCCTTCGGGAGTGTTTGGCTCGGCCTCGTCGCGGGCCTTGCGGATGTTGGTGAGAATCGCGTTCTCGTGCCGGTAGCGGTCGGCGATGTGGTCCAGCGCCTCGTCGATGAGGTCCGGGACGGCCTTCATCCAGTCGACCGCGCGGACGTTGCGGCGGGTGGCGTCGAGGGCGCGGCGCAGCGTCTCGGCGTACTGGACGGTGCGGTAGCGGGCCTGCTCGGCGGCGAGCTGGGCGTCGGCCAGGCGGCCGCGGCGGATCAGCACCTCCAGCTTGACCTCGGCGGCGATCTGGGCCGAGGTGACGTCGGTGTCGAGCGCGCCGACCAGGACGTTGACGGCCTCGTCGGTGGTGCGCAGGTAGACGCCGCCGTCGGGGCCGGGGACCTCCTCGATCAGCTTGAAGTCGTAGTCGCGGCGGACGTACTCGCCGTCGGCGCCGAAGGTGCCGTAGACGGCGCGGAAGCCGCGGTCCACGCTGCCGACGTTGATCAGCGACTCCAGCACCCAGCGGGCGACCCGCTCGTGCTCGGGGGCCGGCCGGTGCGGGGCCTGGGCGGCGACCCGGGGCAGCATCCGGGCGAGCACTATGTCGCGGTCGGCCCCGGTGTCGAAGTCCATGTGCAGGGTGACCAGGTCGATCGCGGCGAGGCCGACCTCGGCCATCGCGTAGCCGCCGTACTCACCGGCCAGGTTGACCTTGCGGTTGTCCAGGTCGTGCAGCGGGGCGGTGCAGGCCAGCGCCTTGAGCCGACGGGCCAGGCCTTCGTCGGCGGCGGGGCCGGGCGCGGGCCGCTGGGCGGGCACGGCGGCGCCGGCGGCCGGGCGGAGGCCGGGCTCGGTGGGCGGGTCAGCGATGGCGGTCACGGTGGACAAGATTAGAGGTTCGCACCGACATCGACCGAAACGGACCTTGCGGACGGGCCGGACGGCAGGCCGGGGGGCGTGTCGGGGGTGGTTCCGGAACGCGGTTTCGACGGGATCGCGCCATTCCCGAACCGGTATTCGAGAAAACCGTGAGCGCGGCGCGTCCGACCGGTGATGATCGTCCCATGATCACCCGACTGGCCAAAGCAGGCTTCGCCGCCGCGCTGTCCGTGACCATCCTCAGCACCGGTGCCGCCGCCACGGCCGCGCCGACCGGCACGTCCGACGTCTCGGCGCAGCATGTGACGGTCTCGCTGAACGGCTACCTCCCGAGCACCGCCCCACCCGGCCCGGGCCAGATGTCGGTCAGCTGGACCTCGGCCGGCACGGCCGATCTCACCGGGCCGACCCACATCACCCTGGACCTGCCGCAGGGGCTCACCACCGACGGCGCGATGTTCTACTCCACGCCGTACGACTACACCTTCACCGAGTCCGTCTCGCCGGACGGCCGCCACCTGGACGCGGTGCTGGTCGGCACCCGGCGGGCCGGGTTCCACGAGTTCATGAAGCTGAAGGTGTACGGCGACCCGACCAAGGCCTCCGGCCAGCTGGTCGCGACGATCGGCAACCCGAACGACACCGACCCGACCGGCCACGTCGCGGTCCTGCCGCTGCCCGGCAACGCCCCGGTGCCCGTCGTCCCGGGCACCCCGTCGGTGGCCGCACTGGACACCGCCACCGGCCCGGGCGCGGGCGGGACCGCGGTGACCGTCAGCGGCGGCAACCTGTCCCACGGCATGGTGCTGGTCGGCGGCGTGCCGGCGCCGGGCAGCTGCACCGACACCGCCTGCACGGTGACCACTCCCGGCGGCACGGGCAGCGCCCCGGTCAGCGTGGTGACCCCGGGCGGCACGACCGCGGCACCGGTCACCTTCGACTACACCGGCGACCCGCCGCCGGCGCCGCCCACGCCGGCGGTCTCGTACCTCGGCCCGGCCGGCGGACCGGTGGCCGGCGGCACCCAGGTCGCGATCGCGGGCACCGATCTGACGTACGGGACGGTGTCGTTCGGCGGGGTGCCGGCCGACCGCTTCTCCTGCGGCCCGAAGTTCTGCACGGCCTACGCGCCGACGGGTGCCGCGCCCGGGCCGGTGGACGTCACGGTCACCACGGCGGGCGGCACCAGCGCGCCGGTGACGTACACGTACGCCGCGTAGCCACTGCTCCACGGACGCCCGGGTGCCGCTCAGGTGCCCGGGCATCGGTGCGTCCGGGGATCTCGCCTCAACGACGAAGGATGTTGAACGCGTTCAAATCAAGGCCTAGAGTCGGTTCCGCGCAGCCGGGACAAGGCCCGCCTGCACATTCGGCATGCGCGCGCCCGGCGTGCGCGGGAGGTGTGCAAGATGGACGACGACCCTGCGGTCACCCTGCGGAAGGTCCGGCGCCGGCTCCGGTTCTTCCTGGTCTGCCTGGTGCTGAGCGGCCTGACCGCCTTCCCGCTGGAGACCGAGACGCGCTGGCTGGCCGAGTTCGCCGCCGGCCCGGCCGCCCCGCTGGCCGACCACTTCCCGGCCGTCACGGCCTGGTTCGAACGGGTCCACACCGGCATCGCCGAGACCAACCGGAACTACCCCTTCCTCGCGTACGGCACCGACTGGCTGGCCTTCGCCCACCTGGTGATCGGCGCCGCCTTCTGGGGGCCGCTCAAGGACCCGGTCCGCAACGTCTGGGTGATCCGCTGGGCGGTGCTCGCCTGCGGCGCGGTGATCCCGCTGGCACTGATCTGCGGGCCGCTGCGCGGGATTCCGCTGGCCTGGCGATTCATCGACATGTCGTTCGGTGTCTTCGGCGTCATTCCGCTGCTGATCGTGCTGCGGGCGCTGCGTCCGCTGGAACGTTCCTTCCAGGAACGGCTTGCCGCGAACTGAGTCGGTGCTGCACGGCGCCGCCCCAGGGCGCGGGCGCGAAGGCCGCGCGCCGGTGGGCCCGTGGGCCCTCCGGGTCACGGACAACGGGCTTCATCCCCAGGCCCTACCATCTGGCTCAACAGCTGCTGGGAGGCGGACGGGCGTGGCCGATGCGGTGATCGATCTCAATGCGGACCTCGGCGAGGGGTTCGGGCGCTGGACCCTGACCGACGACGAGGCCCTGCTGTCGGTGGTGACCAGCGCGAACGTCGCCTGCGGCTTCCACGCCGGGGACCCGTCGACGATGCGCCGGGTCTGCGCACTGGCCGCCGAACGCGGCGTGCGGATCGGCGCCCAGGTCTCCTACCGCGACCTCGCAGGCTTCGGCCGCCGCGCGATGGACGTCCCGCCGGAGGAACTCGCCGACGAGATCGCCTACCAGATCGGCGCCCTCCAGGTCTTCGCCCGCGCCGCCGGCTCCCGGGTCGCCTACGTCAAACCGCACGGCGCCCTCTACAACCGGGTGGTCACCGACTCCGAGCAGGCCGAGGCCGTGGTGGCCGGCGTGCTGCGGGCGGGCGCGGTCTGCGACGGGCCGCTGCCCGTCCTCGGACTGCCCGGCTCCCGGCTGCTCGCCGTCGCCGAGGGCGTCGGACTACCGGTGGTCACCGAGGCCTTCGCCGACCGCGCGTACACCTGGGCCGGCACCCTCGTCCCGCGCCGCGAGCCCGACGCGGTGGTGACCGACCCCGGGTCGGTGATCACCCGCGCCGTCGGCATCGCCCGGGACGGCACCGTGGAGGCCGTCGGCGGCGACCAGATCACCGTCGAGGCCCGCTCGCTCTGCGTCCACGGCGACACCCCCGGCGCCGCCCAGCTCGCCTGGCGGATCCGCGGCGCCCTCGCCTCGGCCGGCGTCCGGGTCGAGGCCTTCGCGTGACCGACGGCCCGATGCGCACGGGCCCCGTCGGATCGGTACGGCGGGTGGGCGAGCGGGCGCTGCTGGTCGAGCTGCCGGGCCCGGCCGAGGTCGCCGCGCTGTACGGGTGGCTGCGCGAGCGGCAGGCCGCCGGAGAGCTCGGCCAGGTCGACGAGGTCGTCCCCGCCGCCCGCACCGTACTGCTGGACGGCGTCGCGGACGTCCCCGCGCTGGCGGCGCTGCTGCGCACCGCCCGTCCGCTGGCGGCCACGGTCGCCGGCGGGCCGCTGGTGGACGTCCCGACCGTGTACGACGGCGCCGACCTGGCGGAGGTCGCCGCGCTGTGGGGCGTCTCCGCGGAGGCCGCCGTACGGATCCACACCGAGCCCGAGTACGTGGTCGCCTTCTGCGGCTTCGCACCCGGCTTCGGCTACCTCACCGGACTGCCGCCGCGGTACGAGGTGCCGCGCCGGGCCACCCCGCGCAGCGCCGTCCCGGCCGGCTCGGTCGCCCTGGCCGGCCGGTACACCGGCGTCTACCCGAGCCCCTCCCCCGGCGGCTGGCAGCTGATCGGGCGGACGGCGCTGGCCCTCTGGGACCCGGCCCGCGAACCGGCGGCGCTGCTGGCACCGGGGGTGCGGGTCCGGTTCACCGCGGAACGGGCGTAGGCGCGCTGCCGCGGATCCGGCTTCCTTGACCGGACCGCCACAGGGGCAGGCGGAATTGAGCGACCTGCAGGCGGTCCGGCCCGGGCCGCTGACCACCGTCCGTCTCGGCCACCATCCGTCCCGACCACCGACCTCGCGGCCGCCGCCCGGGCCCGGCCGGGGACATCGGTGCGCTTCGTGCTGCCGCGGAAGCGGTGAGGCAGTCAGCTCCGGCCCTGTGACAGCAGCTCCGCGATGGCCCGCTGGGCCGGATCCAGCTCCGCCTCCCCGTCCTCCACCGCCCAGACCGCGTTCTGCAGCACCCTGGCCAGCGTCCAGGCCGCCGCCACCTCGCGGTCCAGCTCCAGCGCCTCCACCAGGAGGTCGAAGCGCCACCGCAGCGCGCGGGCCGGGTCACCGGTGGCCGTCAGGTCGTCCCAGCGGTTGCGCAGCGCGGGCAGCAGCTCGAAGCCGGGGTGCCCGGCCAGCGGCTTGGGGTCGATCGCCAGCCAGGGGGCCCGGTCGCCACCGGGCAGCGGGGCGAGGACATTGCCGTAGTGGAGGTCCCAGTGCAGCAGCCGGTCGCCCGGCTCGGCGCGGACCGTGCGGAGGGCCGCCGCGCAGTCGGCGAGCAACCGCCGCTCGTCCGGATCGACGTGGGCGGCGACGGCCTCCGGGGCCCGCAGCAGCAGGCCGTCCGCGACTCCGCTCAATGTCCGCAGGCTGCCCGGTGCCTGATGGTGCGTCAATTCCCTCAGTAGCGCGGCGATCACGCCCACCGCCGTGCGGTCGTCGGGCAGGTCGAGCAGTGAACGCGACGCGTCCAGAGCTTCCAACAGCAGGGAGCCGGAGGCCGGTTCGTGGTCGAGCAGCCGGACGGCGCCACGGCCGCCCCAGGCCCGAAGGGCGAGGGGTTCGCCCGCCGTCTCCTCGTCCACCGGCTGGAGCTTGAGCACCGCCGGCGTACCGTCGGCGCGGCACACCGGCAGCGCCAGCCCGACCACGCCGTGCGCCACCGGCCCGTCCGGGCGCAGCTCCCAGCGCTCGATCAACTCCTCTGCCAGCGCCGGGAGTCGGGCCGACCAGGCGCGCCCCTCCGCGCCGAGGGCTTCGGCCAGCGACGCGGCCAGCGCGGGCGGGACGACGACGGGCATGGCAGGGGCTCCTCTCCGACGGCTCGGATCAGCCTAGTTCGGGACCGGCCAGGCCCGGGCGCGGACCCCGGATCGGGACCGGCCAGGCTCCGGCGCGACCCCGGGTCGGGACCGGCCCGGTCAGGGCTCAGCCCGCGCCCAGCGCCGCCGCGGTCGCCGCCGCAAAGCCGTCCGGGTTGTCGACCATGATGTTGTGCCCGCAGTCCGGCACCTTCACCACCCGCACCCCCGCCGCGCGCAGCCCGTCGGCACCGGAGGGCTCGTCCGCCTCCGGGTGGAGGAAGGTGCGCGGCAGGTCGAGCCCGAGCAGCAGTTCGCGCATGGCCGGCTCGCTCCCCCGGGCGAGGTGCGCGGCACTGCGGTACAGGGCCTCCGGGCCGGCCAGTCGCATCGTGGACCACCAGAACGGGCCGACCCGCTCGGCGACCTCCTCCCGACCGCCGGCCAGGAACTCCGCCTCGGAGTAGGTCGCGATCCCGCTGCTGCCGACCCGCTCGCGGTCGGGCGCGATGGGGTCGAGGTTGGCGTCCACCAGGACCAGCCGCGTGACCAGCCCGGGGTGCCGGTGCGCCAGGACGATCGCGATCGCGCCGCCCATGCTGTGGGCGACCACCTCGACCCGCTCCAGGCCGGCCGCGGCGACGGCCGCCGCGACGGTGTCGGCGTGCGCCTCCAGGGTGTACGCGAAATCGACGGGCCGGTCGCTGATCCCGAAGCCGAGGAAGTCGAGCAGCAGCGAGCGGCGCCCGGCGAGCAGCGGGTGGGCGGCGGCGGCCGCGAAGTAGGCGGGCGAGGTCGCGCCGAGCCCGTGCAGGTAGAGCCGGGCGGGCTCGGCGCCGGGCAGCTCGACCCAGCGGATCCGGTCGCCGTTCGGGGTGACGGGGGTTTCGCGCACGCGCACACGCTCCTGTGTCAGTCGGGAACTGCCGATCGGGGACTGCCCGCGGGGACTGCCGACGGGGACTGTCCGCGGGGACTGCCGGCGGCCTTGGTCTGCCGGAACCAGACCATACCTCGACATCGAGGTATAGCGATAGCGATATACCAACGCTCCGAGACACGGATCTGGAAGAGTGACCTCATGCTGAAGCTCGCGATCCTCGGGTTCCTGTACGACCGGCCGCTGCACGGCTACCAGCTGCGCCGCCACCTCGCCGCCCTCACCGGCCACGTCCGCCCGATCAGCGACGGCTCGCTCTACCCCGCGATCAAGCGGCTGGAGGCCGACGGCCTGCTGGTCCGCGAGACCGAGCCCGGCAGCGCCGCCGCACCCCGGCACACCCTGCACCTCACCGATGCCGGCCGCACCGCCCTGCTCGACCGGCTGCGCGAGCCCGAGCCGCTGGACATCAGCGACGGCAACCGCTGGACCACCGTGGTCTCCTTCCTGCGCCACCTCGACGACCCGGCCGCCCAGGCCGCCGTGCTCCGCCGCCGGCTGGACTTCCTCAGCGAGCCGGCCAGCTTCTTCTACGAGGACGACCGCCCGCGCAGCGCCGAGGAGTTCACCGACCCCTTCCGACGCGGTCTGCTGCTGACCGCCCGCGCCACGACCGAGGCCGAACTCACCTGGCTGCGCGCCGCCTTGGCCGAACTGGAGCGCCCGCAGGCCGACTGACGACCCGGCCGGCGACCAGGCCGACGAGCCCGGCCTGCGGACTGACCGAAAGCCGTCCGGCCTCCCTTCCCTCTCCACCCCGCCCGTGTTCCGATGAGACCCATGGGCAACGACACGCACATGAGCGACGAGCGGCGCGAGGGCTACGACGGCACGGGCACCGGCGCGATCACCCCGGACGGCTGCGCGGTCGAGGTGTGGACCCGCCTCCCGGTGGGCGACGCACCGGACGTGATCGAGGCCGCGGTGCCGCCGGGCGCCCGTATCCTCGAACTGGGCTGCGGCGTCGGCCGGATGACCCACCCGCTGGTCGAGCGCGGCTTCGCCGTGACGGCCGTGGACGAGTCCGCCGAGATGCTGGCCCAGGTCCGCGCGGACGTCCGCACGGTGCGCAGCCCGATCGAGCGGCTGGACCTCGGCGAGCGCTTCGACGTCGTCATGCTCGCCTCCTTCCTGGTGCACGCCGGCGACCCGGCGGTCCGCCAGGGCCTGCTGGAGACCTGCCGCCGCCACGTCGCCGAGGACGGCTGCGTGCTGGTGCAGCGGGAGGGCGAGGACTGGCACCGCAACGTGCCGCGGGAGAGCCGGATCGCCGGGACGGACGGGGTGGCCCGGATCCTCTCCGCGACACCGGTCGGTTCCGGGGTGAATTCGGTCCACGCCGAGTACGTCTTCCCGGACGGCGTCTGGACCCAGACTTTCCTGTCCCGCCCGCTGACCGCGGCAGCCTTCGAACAGGCCCTGGCAGAGGCCGGTCTGCGGGTCGAGGAGTACCTCACGGAGGACCGCACCTGGGTCCGGGCCCGGCCCGCCGACTAGGGACGCGAGGGCGCGGGTCGGGACGGGCCAGGTGCGCAAAGCACGGTTAAAGGGTGAACAAAGAGCTGTCACCTTCACCCCGTACCATCGGCCGCGCGCCGGGCCCGTGCGCGGCCGCGGGCCGTGCGGGTCGCGGTCGTCCGCACGCCCGCTCCGACCCGCAAGGACCCGCCCATGCCGCACCGGCAACACACCCGCCCGATACCCCTGGCGGGTGTTCGGTGATCAACTGGTTCCACGGGGCCGTTCTCGGCCTGGTCCAGGGGCTCACCGAGTTCCTGCCCGTCTCCTCCAGCGCCCATCTGCGGGTGTTCTCCGCCCTGTTGGGCTGGGACGACCCGGGCGCGGCGTTCACCGCCGTCACCCAGCTCGGCACCGAGGCCGCGGTGCTGATCTACTTCCGCCGGGACATCGCCTCGATCGTCCGGACCTGGGTGCTGTCACTGTTCCGCCCGGCGCTGCGCTCAGAACCGGACGCCCGGACGGGCTGGTTCGTGATCATCGGCACCCTGCCGATCGGCGTCCTCGGCAAGCTGTTCCAGGACTCCATCGAGACGCATCTGCGCGATCTGCGGATCATCGGCACCACGCTGATCGTCTTCGGTCTGGTGCTGGCCCTCGCCGACCGCACCCGGGCCGTCCGCCACGCCCGACCGATCACCGATCTGACCCTGCCGCACGCGGCCGCCTACGGCTTCGCCCAGGCGCTGGCGCTGATCCCGGGCGTCTCCCGCTCCGGCGGCACGATCAGCGCGGGCCTGCTGCTCGGCTACAGCCGGGAGGCGGCGGCCCGGTACTCGTTCCTGCTCGCGATCCCGGCGGTGCTCGCCTCGGGGACGCTGGAACTGTTCAAGATCGGCGAGGGCCCGGCCCCGGCCTGGGGGCCGACGATCCTGGCCACCCTGATCGCCTTCGCGGTCGGCTACGCGGCGATCGCCTGGTTCCTCGGATACATCTCGAACAACAGTTTCCTGCCGTTCGTGGTGTACCGGGTGCTGCTCGGCGTACTGATCATCGGTCTGGTCGCGGGCGGCGTGCTGGCCCCGGACGCGGGCTCGGTCAAGTAGAACCGCGTTCCACACCCGGCCGCCAAGGACAAAGCCGAGGAGAAAGCCGAGGACAAAGCAGTGGGCCGGGACACCGACGAGGTGTCCCGGCCCACCGAACGTCAGGAACCTAGCGCCCGAACTCCCGGGCGGCGGTCAGCCGGCCGCGGACGGCGGCATGGACCTCGGCCTCCTCGGCCGGGTCCGCGGCGAGCCTTCGCAGCCGCTCCAGCACACGCGCGTCGCCGGTGGTGGCGACATGGCGCGCGGCGAGCTCGCGGGTGGACTCCTCGCAGTCCCAGAGGCACTCGACGGCGGGCCCCTCCGGGAAGTGCACATCGGTGGCGGCGAGCGCCCGGGCGGCGCGACCGCGCAGTTCGGAGGAGCCGGCCTCCCCGTAGATGTGGCGCAGGACCGGGACGGCGTCGGCGGCGGCCAGCCGCCCCGCACCGTCCACCAGCGATCCCAGCCCGGTACCGCTGACCCCGCGCACGGAGATCCAGCGGCGCAGCCCGGCGACCACCAGCGGCGCGTCGGCCGGCTCCCCGGCGTCGGCGAGCAGGCGCACGGCGGTCTCGCCGAGCGCGCTGTCGGCTCCCCCGCTGGCCGGGTCGGCCCAGCGGCGGGCCTGCGCCAGCACCTCGGGGCCGCGCATCCGGCCGAGCAGCTCCAGTGCTGCCCGGACGATCCGGTCGTCCACGTCAGCTGCGGCGGCCTCGATCAGTTCGAGGGCGGCCGGGTCGCGCTGGTCGACCAGGTAGCGCAGGGCGGCCCGCCGGGCGCCGGGCAGGCCGTCGCGGGCGGCCTCCAGCAGGGCGGGACGGTCCTCGGGCCGGACCACAGCGGTCAGGCAGCGGGCGGCCGCGGCGGCGCGGCGGTCCACGGCGTCGGGGCCGGACCGGTCCTCGTCGGCGCGCACCGGCTCGGGCCGGCTCAGGAAGGCGTCGGCGCCGAGGTCGCCCAGCCGGCCCTGGTCGGCCCAGGCCAGCACGTCGGCGGTGGACCAGCCGGGGGTGACACCGCCGCGGTTGAGCTGGCGCTGCCACAGGTCGAAGGGGGACTGCTCGCTGGCCGCGGCCACTCTCGGGTGGTAGGCCGCCCAGAGCCGCCAGGGCCTGGGCTCGTACGCGTTGCGGATGAACTCGCGCAGCTCGGCGTCGCCCTCGGGGCCCGGTGCAAAACGGTCCAGCACGGCGCTGCCGAGCAGCAGCAGGCCGCGGTCGTCGTCGCGCAGGGCGAGCTCGTCCAGGGCCCAGGCCCAGTTGGCGCCGGTGGCGGCGTACTCGCGCAGCATCAGCAGCGCGTCGCGCCGGCCGTACGCGGCGAGGTGGCCCAGGACGGAGAGGGCGAGGCCGGTGCGGCTCTCGTCGTCGCTGACGAGGTCCTCGGCGGAGTGGAGGTGGTCCTCGATGCCGTCGAGGGAGGCCTCCAGCTCCATGTAGAGACGGGCGTAGTAGAGGGAGCGGCTCTCGACCTGCCAGTCGGCCCGCGGATCCCTGGTGACACATTCCTCCAGCGCGGCGATGGCCTCGGCACGGTCGGCGGCCAGCGCGTGGAGCTGCCCGTCTCCACGGCCTCGCTGAAGGAGGCCTAGGAGGCTGGCACTAGGTGCTATCACTGGCTCGAACATGAGGTCAGCATCCGTTGCGGCGGTCGTAGTGGCAACGGGATTTCCGTCGCCGGGGTCTCTGGTCGGTACTGCGGCGGGCGCCCGGGCGCCGGAATCACCGAAGGTTACCGCCTCGGACCCCCGTCCGCACACAGGGCGACGAAGGCGGCTGCCGCAGTGGCATATGCCAGGGGAACTTTGCCTGCGTTCTGTCCAAATCGCCCACACCGGTCGGGACGCTGTGCGACAGTCTTCTCACCACCCCGACGCCCCGCACACGGCGGGCCACACTCAGCGATGGACCCGTCATGAACATGCCCTTAGGCGCCGCCCGCCCGCCGGACACCGCCACGGTGGACGGCGCCCCGGCGGACGCGGACGACGGCTCCGGTACGGACCGCGCCGCCGGCCCCACGGGCAGGGCGGACCGCACCCGCGGCGCAGCGGGCGACGGCGCCGCGGACGGCTCCGACCGCGGAACGGACGGCAGCGTGGACGGCACGGCGCAGGAACCGTCCGGCCCCTACCTCGGCAACGGCGACACCCACGGCACCAGCGGCGCCGCCGGCGACAGACTCGTCGGCTCGGCCGAGTGGGACCTGCTGACCGACGGCGTCCGCTGGGACGCCGAGACCTACCTCCTCCTCGGCTGCGACCCGGGCCAAGGACCGCTCAGCCTCGACCGACTGCCCGACCGCCTCCCCGAGGCGGACCGGCCGGTGCTGCGCCGGATGATGACCGACGCCCTGGTGCACGGCCGCCCGGCCGCCGGCACCCTGCGGATCCGCCGCTCCGGCGGACGGCACGACGACGTCGAGTGCGCGGGCGAACCCGTGCTCGGCGCGGACGGCACCGTCACCGCGCTGCGCATGCTGCTCCGGCGGGCCTGAATCCGGCTCCCGTCCCCACCGGCCCCTTCCCGACCAGTCCCCACCGGTGCGCTCCCGACCGGCCCCTTCCCGACCAGTCCCCATCGGTGCGCTCCCGACCGGCCCCGGACCGGCCGCCCGTCTCAGGACGACCGCGGCCGGTTCTTGGCGTCCGCCGCCCGCAGCTCCCGACCCAGCTCCGCCCGCAGCTCGTCCACCACCGGCAGCCCGCGGTAGCGGGCGGTCAGCCGGTACATCTCGCGCAGCCGGTCCCAGGTCCGGTGCGAGGAGTTCTGGCCGATCAGGTTCATCACCATCTTGGCCTGGAACTCCGCCGCGTCCGGCTCCCCGGTGATCCAGTGCACCGAGGCCAGGGTGATCCGGTCGAACAGCGCCGACCGCAGCTGCCCGGTGCCCTCCCGCAGGGTGATCACCCGCTCCGCGTGCCGCCGCGCCAGCGGGGCCGCCGCCGGATCCTGCTCGGCCAGGGTGCGCAGCACCAGTGCCTGCATGCCCCGCAGTTCGGCCTCGTCGAAGACCTGCATCCAGGACGGCGGCGGCTCCGGCGCGTCCTCGGTGAACAGTTCCTCCGCCTCGCCGAGCAGCCGGTAGGTGTCCTGGGAGTGCCCGATCGAGGCGTGCGCCCAGGCCTCCACCGTGTTGAACATCGCGCGCGTTCTGGGCAGCAGCAGCCCGCCGCCCGCCTTGGCCGCCGACATCAGCTCGATCGCCTCGTCGGCCCGGCCCAGGTGCACCATCTGGCGCGCGGCCCGGGAGATCGCCTCACCGGCCCGCGGGCGGTCGCCGGCCTCCTTGGCCGCCTCGGCCGCCATCATGAAGTACCGCTGGGCGGTGGGCTCCAGGCCCACGTCGTGCGACATCCAGCCGGCCAGCACGGCCAGGTTGGCCGCCACCAGCCACAGCCGCTGCTCCACCGCCGACGCGTGGCGGTGGGTCAACAGTCCGCCGACCTCGTTGAGTTGGCCGACCACCGCCTTGCGCTGCAGCCCGCCGCCGCGGGCCGCGTCCCAGGCCCGGAACACCTGCACCGAGCGCTCCAGCGACTCCACCTCTTCGAGCCCCACCGGGCCCGCGTCGTACACGTCGACCACCGGGCGCGCGGCGCTCCCGGTGATCAGCTGGCGCGGTCCGGGCACCGAGGCCGCGTACGCGACCGCGTCCCCGCCCAGCCAGCCCTTCAGCGAGTCGGCGACGACCGCCCCGGCCGTGAGCGCGGCTCCGGCGCCCACCAATCCACGTCGGTTCAGCATGAGGTCCATTCCCGTGAACTCGGTGAGGACCGCGGCTGTTCGATCCGGCGACCACGGGACTGCTGCGGAGGGCTCCGCTCCGGACCTGGTCGGCCGGTGTCGTTCCAGACCGAGGTCCTCAGTGGTGACGACACGTCCGAGCCGCTCCGTGAACACGGCTGCCAGCACCCTCGGCACCGGATCGCGCGGGATCTCCCCCTGCTCGATCCACCGCCGTACCCTCGACGTGTCGGTGGACAGCTGCTGCTGCCCCAGCGCGGCACCCCGACGGTTGACCAGCCGGGCCAGTTCGCCCTTGGACCATCCGGTCAGGACGAACAGATCGGCGAGTCGGGTGTTGGGTTCCCTGCTCAAATGAAGCCCCCAGGTTCCTCGGCAACTCCGAGGCTAGAGGCTCGGGCAAGTGCCAGGCGAGCATTCGCCACCGTTCGCCAGGGCCCGCCAGACTACTAAGCCAGTGCCCGGCGGGTGTGTTGTAGGGATGCGCCACCTCGCCCCTCGGGTCGGGCGGCGTCCCACCGGCGTCGGGGCAGTCCCCCGACCGTGGCACGGGACGCTCCCGGTCCTCACCCGAGGGGGTGGCGCGGCCGGGTGGCGCGGGGGCGCCGGGCACGGCCACGGCAGTCCGGCCGACCGCATTCCCCAGGGTGCGGACGGCCGGAGCACCGCCGAACAGGGGTTCCGGCCCCGCGTCCGTGCCCGGCGCCCGCGCACCACCCACCGACCGAACCAGGGCCGCCGCCACGCCAGGAAGCACGCGGCACCAGCCCTCCCCCGCCCCGCGGGGCGAACCCGCAGACGGACCGGAAGGGACCCCCCTCAGCCCATGTACTCCTCAGCGACGACCCCCACGCCGACCGCGAGCCGCACCGCGCTGCGCCCCCCCAACGCGGCCGCCGGCCGTCCGGGGCCCAAGCAGCTGCCCCCGGCGAGCCGCCCGGTGGCTCCGCGCGGCACCGAGGGCCGGGCCGCCGACGCCCGGGTCCCGGTCGGCCGCACGGCGCTGGGGCTGCGCGCCGCCCCCGAGGCCGTCCCGCCGGCCGGTCACCGCCTCCCGCTCGCCCGGCAGGCCGACGGCCAGGTGCTGCGCACCCGGCGGCCCGGTCAGCCGGTCGGGCCGGAGCGGATCGACCCGTCGGCGCTGCAGACCCCGGCGGTACGGGCCGCGCTGGGGAGCGTCGCGCGGATATGTCCGGCGTTCACCCCGCGCCAGGTCCTGCGCGAGGGCAGCCGCCACATCCTGGTGGCGGGCACCATCGGGCGGGCGCCGGTGGTCGCCAAGTGCCTGGCGCCGCAGGCGGTGCGGAGTGGGTACTTCGAGCAGCTGGTGGCCGACTTCCACCACGAGGTCTCGGTCTACCGGGCGTTCGTCCGGCACCGTCCGCCGGTGCGGCTGCCCCGGCTGGTCGCGGCCGACCACGACCGGTGCGTGCTCGTCATGGAGCGCGTCCCCGGCCGCCCGGCCGCCCGGGAGCGCCACCCGGTCAACGCGCCCACCCCGGGCGAGGTGCGGGCGCTGCTCGGCGCCGTGCGGACGCTGAACCTCTGGCGGCCGCCGAGCGACGTCTTCCAGCCGCGCCTGGACTACCAGTTCGAGATCGCCCGCTACCACTCGGTGGGCCAGCTCACCGACCGGGACGCCGGCGACCTGCGCGGCCTGCTGCACGGCCTGGGCAACACCCCGCTGCAGCTGTGCCACGGCGATGCCCTGCTCAGCAACATGCTGCTGGCGCCGTCGGGCCCGGTGCTGGTCGACTGGGAGCAGGCCGGCTGGTACCTGCCGGGCTACGACCTGGCGGTGCTGTGGAGCGTGCTCTCCGGCGACACCGCCGCCCGCCGCCAGATCAGCCAACTCGCCCAGAGCGGCGGCACGCTGGCCCGGGACGCGTTCCTGGTGAACCTGGTGCTGGTGCTGATGCGGGAGATCCGGCTGTACGACGTGCCGGGCGCCGGCGAGGAGCAGCGGATCATGATCCGCCGGCTCTACGACGACGCCGCGCTGGCCCGCCGGGCGGTCCGGGCCGCGGTCGGCACCCGCTGAACCGCCGGTGCCGCCACGGCCGGTGACACGCCTCAGGCCCTGGCGCCGCGCGCCAGGGCGGCCCGGCCTGCGGCGTCCAGGACGGCCTCCTCGGCGGCCAGGTGCACCCGGCTGCTGAGCACGTCCCGCAGGTAGCGCTCCAGCGGGTGACGCCGGCTCAGCCCCGGGTTGCCGGTGAGCGCGACGGCCTGCTGGACGGCCGCGGTGGCGGCCCGGGTGGCCAGCAGGTGGGCCGGGCCGGTCCGGGCCACGGCGTCCGGCTCGCCCCGGTCCACCCGGGGCGCCAGGCCGTGGAGCAGTTCCTCGGCGCCGATCAGCTGGGCGTCGATCTCGCCGAGGGCGCAGCGGTAGCGCGGCAGGGTGCCGAGCGGTTCGGTCAGATTGGCCGGAGTGCGCTGGTTCAGGAAGCGGACCAGCCAGGCCTCGGCGGCCCGGGCGACCCCGACCGCCACCGCGGCGAGGGCCAGGTCGTGCCAGGCGCGGGCGAGTTCGGCCTCCGCGGCGTCCTCCTGGCCGGGTATGCGGAGACCGAGCCCGAGTTCGAGCGGGACCCGCACCGCGTCGAGCACGACGTCGTGGCTGGCGCTGGCCCGCAGGCCGAGCTGGTCCCAGGTCGGGTCGATCTCCAGACCCTCGCTCTCGCCGCGGACCAGGAACGTCCCGATGCGGGGCTCGGGTTCGTCGGTGCGCGCGGTGACGGCCATCCAGGCCAGTGCCTCGGCGCCGGTGCAGTACGTCTTCCGGCCGGTCAGCAGCCAGCCCTCGTCGTCCCGTCGGGCCACCGTCCCGGGCAGGTCGTCCGGCCGGCCGCCGGGCTCCGTCCGCAGGGTGTTGACCAGCGCCGGTCCGCGCCGGGACTCGGTGAGCAGCCGGCGGTAGCCGGCCGTCGGCCAGCTCGCGCGGCGGGCCTGTTCGGCGTGCTGGAGCAGGGTGAAGGCGGTGACCACGGCCACCGAGGCGTCCCCGCGGCCGAGCTGGGCCAGCAACCGGACGGTGTCGGCGAGCGTGCCGCCCGGCCCGCCGTATCGCGGGGAGACGGTCAGGGTGAGCAGCCCGGCCTCGTGGACGGCCTCGATGCCCTGGTACGGGAAGGTCGCGTCGCGGTCGTGCTCCTCGGCGCGGGCGGCGAGCAGGTCGACCACCCGGGGCAGACCGGCCAGGGCGGCCTCGACCGCCGAGCGCTCGGGCGCGGGCGTCAGGGTCGCCTCGGCCGCCACGGGTGCCACGGGTGCCCCAGGCGTCACGGTCGGCGCGGTCGTCGCGGGAGGGGTAGGCGCCGCGGGCCGTGCAGCCCGTGCGGGGGCCGTCGGTCGCGCGGGCGGGGCGGTCGGCGCGGAATGACCGGAATCCGCCGGTTCGGTTCGAGGGCGATCATTCGGTGAACGATCGTTTGCGGCGATGGTCGTCATGGTGCTGGTGCCTCCGGGCGGCAGCATGGGCTCAGCGGGTGTGGACGGCACGCCACGGGGCGCGCGGAACCGGCCGGCGGCCCCGGAGGCCGACCCACGGCCCTCCCGGATTCGGCGCCGACCCGGTCCGGTCGGCCGCCCGCCGCCATGGGGGGGCGAGATCCCCCCTCAGCGGCCCGGACACACCGCGCTGGCGGTCCGGCACAGATCCAGATGCCTGCGACGGGTCAACAGCGGGAGACGGCACGGCATGTTCGCGACTGTACGAACCGGTGATCGATACCGTCAAGCAGTGTCCGAGCCCCGGGCGGGCCCGGGTCAGCCCTGCTGGAACATGTCGGCCGGAAGCGGCTTCAGCAGCTGATACAGGTCGTCCGAAATCGGTCGGTCCCAGGACGCGATGGTGACCAGGACGCCGTCGCTGCGGCCGAACTGGGCACAGAACACGCGTTCCTCGCTGGTCTTGACCTTCTTCACGATCAGCAGGTCGTCCCCGAGCATGACCGGGAAGTCCTCGGCCGAGACGAACTCGACCGGCTCGTCGTTCTCCAGCGCCGCGAGCAGCTGCCGCACCTCGAAGGGCACGTCGTCACCGGTCTCCCGGGCGGGCGAACCCTCGGGGAGGTTGCCGATGAACATCGCCGGGCCTCTGCCGCCGAACAGGTCGTAGCGCAGGAAAATCCCCTGGCAGGAGCCGTCCGGGCCGGTCATCATGGCCGCACCGAAGTCGCCGGGCCAGTCACCCGGGTCCATCGCGAGCACGTCGAAGTCCGGGCCGGCGGGCTGTCCGGAGCGACGGCGGAGAAAAGACATGGGAACATCGTACGTGTCCGGCACACCACACTCGCGAGGCGGGTGGGACACCGACGGGGGACGGGCTGGAGGTCGACGCTCAGAGACCAATGTTGACTCTGAGCAACCGTCCGGGCTACGTTCGGTTCAGCACGACAGCCGTTCTGGGTTTCACCCTCCGGGGGGACGGCATGTCGCAACGCGGCCCTACACGCGTTTCCCTCACTGTGCACTTTTCGTGCCGAACTGCCGAGCACCCAGCTTCGTCGTCGCACACAGCACAACACACAAGCCAACAGTTCCATTGCAGTTCCGTGCAACAAGAGCCAGATCCGCGGGGCCCCGGCCCGTCGCTCCCGTGGATCTGCTCGGGACGCCGCCGCGTGGGGGCGTGCGGGTCCCGAGCAAACGGTGCCGCCTCCGAGTCGCTCTCGGCTTCGGCACCAGCCTCCCGGCGACTGCCGGCCCCTCGTGGGCCGGGACCGGCCGACGCACCCCGGTGCGCAGGGGATGACTGGGAGGTAGGCCTGGCAACCGCCGGGCCGCACAGCAGGCGCCGTGTCTGGCCGCGTGGGGGCGGTGGGCACGGCGTCTGCCTGTGCTCATACTCTGAGCTGCGTTTGTCTAACAGTCAACAGAAATTCTGACGTGGCACGCTCAATAGATCATCAGTTGTGATGTTCGGTGCCGAAATCCGCGTCGGCACCGCCCCCGGAACCACCTGCGGAGCGTCCCGACGCTGCACGCCTTGCCGCAGCTCGGGCCGCTCCGCGACGCGCCCGGACGGCGCGCGGGTGGCTCAGGTGAGGTCGAACTCGCCGTCCCGGGCGCCGAGTACGAAGGCCCGCCACTCGGCCGGGGTGAAGACCAGGACCGGCCCGTCCTCCTGACGGCCGTCCCGCATCCCGATGTACCCGTCCACGAACGCGATCTGGACGTCCCCGACGCCCTGGCTGCTGCACAGCCACTCGGCCCCGGTGAAGTCCACCTTCGGCTTCCCGTTCCGCGCGAGCTCCGGCTCGGTGCCGACTGAACCGACGTTCACCCCGGTGTCCGTCCCGCTGTTGACTCCCACTGACCGATCTCCTCCCGACGGAATTCCACGGTCAGCCTAGCCACACCTCCCCGCCCCGGTCAGCGGGTTGACGAGGACTCCCCCGGCCGGGGAGGAGGGCCGCCGAAGAAGCGCTCGGGACGCGGTGGGGCGTGTCCCGACCGGCGGGGCGGCGGGCAGCTGCCAGGATCTGCCAGGACGCGTGCGGACCGGCCCCGCCGGGCGGGCTGGTGCCCGGCGGGGCCGGACGGACCGTACGAAGCCCGTACGCCCCCGCCGGACGCCCGCGCAAAGCCCGTACGCCACCTACGACTTCGGCGCTCCGCCCGCGGTCCGCCGAGGACCACCGCACTCCCCGCCCGACACCCCGCCCATGAACTCACCCGTGAATTCACCCATGAACTCGCCTCAGGGAGCAGCCGATGAGCCGCCGGGACGGCACCCGCGCCGACGTCATCCCCATCTCCGACGCCCCCTCGGCCCACCCGCCGGCTCCGCGCACCCCGCCCTCGGCCACCCCGCTGCCCCGGCCGACCCCGGCGCGGACCTCGGCGCACGGCCGGGTCGGAATCGTCCTGGTCTCGCACAGCCGGGAACTGGCCACCGCCGTACGCTCGCTGGCGCTCACGCTGACCGGATCCGACTCCCCCGCACCGGTCGCCTCGACGGGCGGCGACCCGGCCGACGGGCCGGGCATCAGCGCGGTGCTGGTGGCCGCCGCCACCCGGCGGGTCGACCAGGGCCACGGTGTGGTGGTGCTCGCGGACCTCGGCGGCGCCGTCACCACCGTCCTGGCCCTGCTGTCGGAAGCCGACGAGCACGGGCTGCCGTTCCCGGTCCGGTTCGCGAACGCGCCGTTCGTGGAGGGCGCGGTGGCCGCGACCGCGACCGCCACCGCGGGCGGGGACCTCGCCGCGGTGCTGGACGCGGCGGAGGAGGCCTACCGGCAGCAGAAAGGCTGAACCCCGCTGGTCACGGGCGCTCCCGGCCCTCCAGGGTGAACACCGCCGGCCCCTGGCACTCCAGCGCGTGGCGCAGCCGGACGTGCTCGGAGTCGATCATCGGCGGCAGCTCGTCCAGCGCGAACCAGCCCACTTCCAGCGACTCGTCGTCGTTCACCCGGGCCTCGCCGCCGACCGCCCGGCAGCGGAAGGTCAGCACCAGGTACTGCGTCACATCGCCGTTCGAGTAGGTGACCGGAGGGGTGGCGGTGGCCGAGGCGAGCAGTTCCGGCACGACCTCCACACCGGTCTCCTCCAGGCACTCGCGCACCACGCCGTCGGCGGGCTGCTCGCCCGGGTCGAGGATGCCGCCGACCGACGCCCACCGCCCGTCGTCGACGCGGCGGGCGAGCAGTACCCGGCCCTGGTCGTCCAGGACGACGGCGCTAACGGCGCTCAGCCAGAGCGGACGGGTGCCCACGAGGGAGCGGAGTTCGAGGAGAAAGGGGGGAATCGCCATGCGGCGCAGCCTATCGAGCCATCTCCGGGAGTAGCGGGGGGAGGAAGCCGTTGTCAGGGAATGGTGAAACACCAACGCGGGCAATTGTCAGAAGAGATGAAATTCGGTCGTTCTGACCAATTTCGTTCGATCTGCTGATCAGCCGCATCCGGCCTCCGGCGAAGCGTCCGGCGGAGTGAACGCCGGTGCCGCGATCAGAGCGCGGCACCCCTCCGACGGACCACCCCGAAGACGATCCGGCCGAGCAGCAGGACACCCGTCGCCAGGCAGCCGGCCACCGCCATCGCCCAGGCCGGACCGTCACTGTCCGGAACGATCACGGCCACCACGATGCCCAGCACCAGACAGGCCACACCCGCCACCGCCAGCGGAATCCGGTGGGTGACCAGGGCTCCACCGCTGCACGCGCGGGTCCATCGGGTCGCGCCGTGCAGGTGGAAGGGGTCACGGTCCGCATCTGCCATGAGCCCAAGGTACCCCGGGCCCGCCACCGGGGCAGCCCGCAGGGAGTGAGGCCCCGCGCACCCTGCGCGACCGCCCGTCCGGGGGTGCTCCTGCCCTGCGGACACGTGTGCGGGCTCCACAATCAGTCCACGAAAAATCCTCGTCCCCCCGGTACAACCATCCGCCTGGTGCAGGGGTCTCAATGGCATCGAGTGATCCAGGAGCCGTTCACGGGACGGGTGAGACCCCCCACCGAGAACCGGAATACCCAGGGAGCGGAGCCGCCGCCCCCTGGAGTCGGAGGCCGGGCTCCGTCCTCCGGCGGTACCGCCACGCCGCTCGGCGACCAAGGGGGAACCGTTGCCGCAGACCCAGTCCACCCCGTCGACCTCCACCGCCCGCACCAGGCCCATGCCCGGGGTCCGGGCACTGGCGCCACCCACCGGCCGCGCATCCGACCACCACGGCGCCGGCCGGTCCCGACCGGTCATCGAGGCGAAGCGTCTCGAAACCACCAGACGACTCGACACCAAGCGCCTCGAGACGAAGCACGCCGAGATGGTCGGTGCCGAGGCGCTCGACACCGGGTCGGTCGGTGCCAGGCCGGTCGGCGCCAAGGCGCCCGACATCGAGGCGCCCGGTGTCGACGCGCTCGGTGTCGGGGCCGAGCACGTCGACGCGACGCACACCGAGACGGAACACCAGGACGCACGGGGCGAATGGCTGCGGTTCGCCCCCGTGCAACCGCTGTTCCGGGCCCGGGCCGCCCAGCGACTCGCCGTCCTCGCCTACCACGGGGTCACCGACCACCGCTCCTTCGGCGCCCAGCTGGACCGGCTGCGAAGGCTCGCCACCCCGGTCTCGCTGGCGGCCGTCCTCCAGGCCGTCACCGAGCGGCGGCCGCTGCCGCCGCGCAGCGTCCTGGTCACCTTCGACGACGCCGACCGGAGCGTCCTCACCCACGCCCTGCCCGCCCTCGACGCGCGCGGCATCCCCGCCACCGCCTTCGTCATCTCCGAACTCATCGGCACCGAGCGCCCCTTCTGGTGGCACGAGGCCGACTTCCTCGCCCGCCACGGCGGCCGCGCCCGCTCACTCGACTGCGGCCACCCCTCCCAGCTGCTCCCCCGGCTCAAGGCCATGCCCGACCCGGACCGGCGCCGCAGCCTGCACGAACTGCGGGTCAGCGCCGACCGCCGGCCGCCCCGCCAGGAACAGCTCACCCCCGCCGACCTCCTCGCCCTCCGGGACGGCGGAGTCGCCATCGGCAACCACACCCAGGGGCACCCGTGCCTCGGCCGCTGCGACGACGTCACCGTCCGCGCCGAGATCACCGGCGCCCACGAAGCCCTCACCCACTGGCTCGGCGAACCCCCGATCGCCTTCGCCTACCCCGACGGCGGCCACGACGCGCGCGCCGAAACCGTCCTGCAGGAACTCGGCTACCGCCTCGGCTTCCTCTCCGACCACCGCCTCGGCCCCCGCCTCCCCACCCACCCGCTCCAGATCAGCCGGCTCCAGGTCGACTCCACCACCAGCACCCGCCGCTTCGACACCATCCTCTCCGGCCTCGAACCCGCCTACCGCCGCTGGCGCCGCCACGAGGTGGCCTGACCGCCGGCGCCACTGCGCAGGAACCGGCAGCGCCGCTGCGCGGGAAGTCGAGCCGGTCGACTTCCCGCGCAGCGTGCCGTCCGGGCGGCGGGGCACCTGATGCGGCCACTCCGGGTGCCTGCGGGGCATAGGAAGTCGGCCAGGCCGACTTCTGCTGCGCAGCCACGAATCCGGCCGGGCTCGTGCCGCCCAGGCAGGCACCGTGCCCGGCCCCGCCCGCGACCACGACCGACCTCGGGGGCCCGAGCCGCGCTGCACGAGAAGTCGGTCCGGCCGACTTCCGGTGCCCATCGGCCGGGCCAGGGATCACCTCGGGCTGCCCCGGCCTGCGGGGTGGGCCTTCGAGGGGGTACGGGTGCGGCGGGCCGAGGGCCCCGGCCTTGCCGGGTGGGTCAGGCGATGACCGGGGTGAGGGTGAGGCCCTGGGGATAGAGGGTCGCGGTGGTGGGGAGGGTGGCGGGGATGCCGGCGTGGAGGACGGTGAGGGTGGCGGCGCCGGTGCGGGCGGGGTCGGCGACCCGGCGGAGGGCCTGGGCGGCGACGGCGTCGGCGGAGCCGTGGAAGCTGAGAGCCGGGGAGGCGGTGGGGGCGACGGCGGCGCGGATCCGGTCGGCGACGAGCTCGTAGTGGGTGCAGCCGAGCACGATCGTGTCGGTGCCCTCCGGCGTGCGGGCCGCGGCGTCGGCGATGGCGGCGGTGATGGCGTCGTCGTCGCCGTGCTCGACGGCGTCCGCGAGGCCGGGGCAGGCGACCTCGGTGATGTCGGCGGTGCCGCCGAAGTCGCGGATCAGCCCGCGCTGGTAGGCGCTGCCGGTGGTGGCCGGGGTGGCCCAGATGGCGACCCGGCCGCCGGCCGCGGCGGCGGGCTTGATCGCCGGGACGGTGCCGATGACGGGCAGGCCGGGCTCGAGTTCGGCGCGCAGGGTGTCGAGTGCGTGCACCGAGGCCGTGTTGCAGGCGATCACCAGGGCGTCGGGTTCGAGGGCGGCGGCGGCGCGGCAGCAGCCGAGGGCCAGTTCGGTGACCTCTGCGGGCGTGAGCGGCCCCCACGGCATCGAGGCGGGGTTGGAGGAGAGCACCAGGTCGGCGTCGGGGCGCAGCTTCCGAACGGCGGCGGCGGCGGCCAGCAGGCCGATTCCGGAGTCCATCAGTGCAATCTTCACGGGGTGAGACTCTAGTCGATCCGCCGGTCGCGGCCCGATCTGCGGCAGACTGCCGGGGTGACCGTGCTGCTGTGGATCGCCGCGTTCTCCCTGCTGGTCTGGCTCTGGCTGACGTGCTGCCACGGCTTGTTCTGGCGCACCGACGTCCGCCTGCCGCCGCGCCGTCCGCCGGTGCGGTGGCCGCAGGCGGCGATCGTGGTGCCGGCCCGGGACGAGGCGGCGGTACTGCCGGTGAGCCTGCTGACGCTGCTGGCGCAGAAGTACCCGGGGCGGGCCCGGGTGATCCTGGTGGACGACCACAGTTCGGACGGCACCGGAGCGGTGGCGGCGGAGCTGCGCACGTTGGACGGGCTGGAGCTGACCGTGACCACCCCTCCCCCGCTGCCCGAGGGCTGGACGGGCAAGTTGTGGGCGCTGCGGCACGGGGTGGAACTGGCCGGTCCGGACGTCGAGTACCTGCTGCTGACGGATGCGGACATCACGCACGGCCCGGACTCGCTGGCCGAGCTGGTGGCCGCCGCCGAGTCCAACGGGCTGGACCTGGTGTCACAGATGGCCCGGCTGCGGGTGGAGACCGGCTGGGAGCGGCTGGTCGTCCCGGCCTTCGTGTACTTCTTCGCCCAGCTGTACCCGTTCCGGTGGAGCAACCGCCCGGGCGCCCGGACGGCGGCCGCGGCGGGCGGCTGCTCGCTGGTGCGTCGGGAGGCGTTGGAGCGGGCCGGCGGGGTGGCGGCGATCCGGGGGGCGGTGATCGACGACGTGTCGCTGGCCCGGGCGGTGAAGTCCTCGGGCGGGCGCACCTGGCTGGGCCTGGCCGGGGAGGTGGACAGTGTCCGCCCGTACCCCCGACTGGAGCAGCTGTGGCGGATGGTGTCGCGCAGCGCGTACGCCCAGTTGCGGCACTCGCCGCTGTTGCTGCTCGGGACGGTGCTGGGGCTGGCGCTGGTGTACCTGGTGCCGCCGGTGGCGACGGTGGCCGGGCTGGTGGCGGGGGTGGCGCCGGTGGCGCTGGCGGGCGGGGCGGCCTGGGCGCTGATGGCGGGGACGTACCTGCCGATGGTCCGGTACTACCGGCAACCGGCCGTGGCCGTGCTGCTGCTGCCGTTCACGGCCTCGCTGTACCTGCTGATGACGGTGGACTCGGCGGTGCACCACTGGCAGGGGCGGGGTGCAGCCTGGAAGGGCCGGACGTATTCCGGGGCGTGAAAAAGCCCGGCACGGCGGGCGGGGCGGGCCCATACTGCTCGGATGGACCGTCAGCAGATCTCCCGGCTCGCCCATGCCCACCGTCCGATCGCGGCGCCGCTGGGGGACGGCTCGGTGGCCCGGCTGCTGGAGCGGGCGCTCGGCGGGCAGGAGTCCGGCCGGGTACTGGACCTCGGCTGTGGCGAGGGTGCCTGGCTGCTGCGGGCACTGGCCGCGCGACCGGGCTGGCACGCGGTGGGGGTGGACGTGGACGCGGCGGCGCTGACCCGGGCCCGGGAGACGGCGGCCGCGCTCGGCGTGGTGCGCCGGATCGGTCTGCACCACCGGGACGCCCGGGAGTTCACCGACCGGGAGCGCTTCGACCTGGTGCTCTGCGTGGGCGCCACCCACGCCTTCGACGGGCTGCTGCCCACCCTCGCCGCGGCCGGTGAACTCCTGGCCCCCGGTGGGCGGTTGCTGGTCGGCGAGGGGTTCTGGGAGCGGGCACCCTCCCCGGCCGCACTGGACGGGCTGGGCGCCGCCCCGGAGGACTTCGCGGACCTGGCGACCACCACCGACCGGGTGCGCGCGGGCGGTTGGACGCCGGTGGACGCGCACGTCAGCACGGTGCGGGAGTGGGACGACTACGAGTTCGCCTGGACGGGTTCGCTGGCCGAGTGGGCACTGGACCACCCGGAGCACCCGGACGCGGCCACCGCCCGCGAGGCGGCGGACCACCACCGCGCCGGGTGGCTGCACGGCTATCGGGGGACGCTCGGTTTCGTCACCTATCTGCTGCGACGCGACTGAACTCCCCGATGAGCGGCGTCACTTCTGCGTCCGGGCGAGGAAGTCGTCGATCAGCGGGGCGATTTCGGGCAGCTTCTCCTCCAGGGCGAAGTGCCCGGTGTCGAAGACGTGCAGTTCGGCGTCGGGCAGGTCGCGCAGGTAGGCGCGGGCGCCGGCCTCGGTGAAGAACGGGTCGTTGCGCCCCCAGAGCACCAGCGTGGGCGGCTGATCGGCCCGCAGCCAGGCCTGCCATTGCGGGTACAGCTCGACGTTGGAGAAGTAGTCGAGGGCCAGTTCGACCTGGATGTCCTTGCGGCCCGGCTGGTCGAGGAAGTGCTGGTCGAGGGTCCAGCCGTCGGGGGCGACCAGGCTCGGGTCCCCGGTGCCGCCCTCGTACTGGCTCCGGGTGACGTCCAGGGTGAGGATCGACCGGGCGGCCGCCTCGGCGCCGGGGACACCGCGCCGCTGGGCGATGAACTCCTTTGCCTGGTCGGAGAGTCCCTCCTGGTAGGCGTTGCCGTTCTGGACCACCAGGCCGGTGATCCACTCCGGCCGGCGGGTGGCCAGGCGCAGGCCGACGGGTGCGCCGAAGTCGAAGACGTACAGCGCGAAGCGGTCCAGGCCGAGGGCGAGGCAGAAGCGCTCGATCACGTCGGCGAGGGTGTCGAAGCGGTACGGGAAGGCGTCGGGCGCGGGGCTGTCGCTGTGGCCGAAGCCGGGGTAGTCGGGGGCTATCAGGCGGTAGCGGGTGCCGAGCGCGTCGAGCAGCCGGGCGTACTGGTGCGAGGCGGACGGGAAGCCGTGGAGCAGCAGGAGGGCGGGGGCGTCGGCCGGGCCGGTTTCACGGTAGAAGACGCGCAGGCCGTCGAGGTCGACGTGGCGGTGGTGGACGTGCGGGATCGTCAGCTCGCTCATGCTAACCATTAAACAGGATTTAAATGGTTAGGCAAGGCCTGCTGCGGATCCGGCGCGAGCGAGCTGAACCGTCGTCAAGCACCGGTGGAATTCTGCCGGAGCCGACGATCAGTGCGTCTGCAGCTGCTCCCGCTGCACCAGGTAGTCGAGCACCTCGGGCATCGCCTCGACGCCGCCGGCCTTGGTCGGCGAGGTCCGGTACTCGCCCTGGACGACCACCGTCGGCAGCTCGTTGATGCCGTAGCGGACGAACTGGGCGGCCGCGTCGTCCACCGACTGACGCACGTCGGCGGAACGGTAGGCCGTACGGAACTGCTGGGCGTCGACGCCGTGGCGCACCGCCCAGTCGGTGGCGGCGGCCTCGGTGGTGAGGTCGGCGCCGTCGGTGTGGATCGAGCGGAAGGCGCTGGTCTGCAGCCGCTCGACCAGGCCGAGGCGCTCCAGCGTGTAGTACAGACGCGCGTGGGCGCGCTGCACGCCCTCCTCCGGGCCGCCCGGCCAGATCGCCGGGACCCGGCGCAGCGCGACGTCGGCGCGGTGCCGCTCGACCCAGGCCTGCAGCGGCTGTTCCAGCGCCTGGGAATGGCCGCAGTCGTACCAGAAGAACTCGACGGCCTCGGTGCGGGCGCTCTCGCGCACCGGCTGCGGGCGGTCCATCTTGACGAACTGGACGCCCTCGGAAGGGGGTTGATGAGCCACCGCACCAGCCTGGACGGGGGATGCGGCGATCCCGGCGGCGACGGCGAGCAGGACGGTGGACCGCAGCAGCGACTTCGAGTTCACACCGGGCAGTGTGGTGGTGGCGTCCCGTTACCGGCGAGTCGACAGGGGGCGGCGGGCCCGGATTCGCTCGAACGGCGTAGCCGGCCGCGCGTCCGTGGACATCCGCGTCCGTCGGCACCCGCATCCGTCGACACCCGGGTCCGCGGACATCCGCATCCGTCGACACCCGCATCCGTCGACACCCGGGTCCGCGGACATCCGCATCCGTCGACACCCGCGTCCGTCGACGCGCGGCTGGGCTCAGCCGGCCGGAGCGCCCGTCCACACCTCGGCGACCAGCCGCTGCCAGTCGTCCACCACCGCGCCCAGTTCGAAGTGCTCCAGCGCGTGCGCCCGGGCGGCCGCGCCCAGGCCCGCGCGGTTGCAGGCCAGCACCTTGGCCAGTGCCTCGGCCAGGGCGAGCGGGTCCCCCGGGGCGACCAGCGCGCCGGTGGCGCCGTCCCGGACCACCTCGCGCACCCAGCCGACGTCGGTGGCGACGGCGGGCACCCCGGCCAGGGCCGCCTCGATCAGCGCGCCGGGCACCCCCTCGCTGTCACTGGTGAGCAGCAGCGCGTCGGCCGCCCGGTAGAGCGGGACCGGATCGGGCAGCGGGCCGAGGAAGTGGGCGCGGGCGGCGGCCGGGTGGCGGGCCAGCGCCTCCCGCAGCGGGCCGTCCCCGGCGACGGCCATCCGGACGTCGGGCAGCCGGTCGAGCACGTCGAGGGCGAGGTCGAGCCGCTTCTCGGGGGCTATCGCGCCGATCCAGGCGACCAGCAGGACGTCCGCGGGCAGGCCCAGGGCGTGCCGGGCGGCGCGCCGGTCGGCCCGGCCGTCGGCGGGCGGATAGCTCTCCGCCGCACGGGAGTTGGGAATCACCCGGACCTTGCCGCCGGGCAGTGCGAACTGCTCCTCCAGCACCTCGCGCGCCTCGTCGGTGAGCGTGGTGACGGCGGCGGCACGGTGCATCAGGGCGCCGCCGCGGAGTCTGCGCAGCCGGTTGGCGGTCCAGTAGCGCGGGTGGCCGACCGAGACGTAGACGAAGGGGGTGGGGGTGCCGGCCAGCGCGAGGGCGCAGGCGGCCAGGGTGTCGGAGCCGTGGGCGAGCACCACGTCGGCGGCGCGGGCGGCGGAGCGCAGCGCCCGCAGGGTGCTCGGGCGCAGGCGCCCGGGGCCGAGGACGGCGGCGGCGCGCAGCCGGGCGGTGTCGGGACACCCCTCGCCGCAGGTCCCCGGTACGGCCGTCCCCGCGGTGCACACCCCGGACCCGGCCGCACTCGGCCTGGCGGGTGGCAGGGCGGGGTGCGGGGCGAGCGCGCACAGCGCGGAGGCCTGGCCCCGGCGGCGCAGTTCCCGGTGCAGGTCACGGGCGAAGTTCTGGGCGCCGCCCCGGCGTTCGTCGCTGATCAGGTGCAGGACGCGCGGGCGGGCTCCGGCCGAATCGGCCGCCGTATGGTCGGGCATGGACCGACCTTGGCACAGCGCCCCGCCCGGTACAGCCCCTTCGCGCAACCTGGTGGTGGCCCGTGCGCCCGCGCCCGTACACCCGATGTGCGCTGAGGGGCCGCCGTCGTGCGCCGGTTGCGACCGCCGTGCGCCCCGTCTCGCCCCCCGCCGCTCCGCGGGGCCGCCCTCCGCTCCCCCGTACGCCGCGTCGGGTACCGGCTCACGCCGTTCGGGGCCGGCTCACACCATCGGGTCACACATCGGGTCACACCATCGGGTCAACGGCGAGCCGCGGGAGGCCGAACGGCCGGTACGCGGACGGCCCGGGTGCCGCCCGGGCGGGCCGGGCCCGGTCCGTCGGCCGGTTACGCGGATCGGGTGAACGCGGTTGGACCTCGACCCCGGCCGGTCGGCAGGATGGCCGGCCGGGGCGCGCGCCGTGCCGCCTCATCTCCCTCTTCCCCGTTCGGATTTGGAGTCACCCGGTGTTCAAGGGATTCCGCAGCTTCCTGCTGCGCGGCAACGTGGTGGACCTCGCGGTCGGCATCGTGATCGGCGCGGCCTTCACCGCCGTCGTCACCGGGTTCGTCACCGCCTTCCTCAGCCCGCTGATCGGGGTCGCCACCGGCGCGGTCGGCGACTTCACCCAGAAGACCTTCGAGGTGGGCGGCACCAAGTTCCCGTACGGCCTCTTCGTCAACGCGCTGATCGGGTTCGTGCTGGTCAGCGCGCTGATCTACTTCGTCGTGGTGGTGCCGATCGGCAAGCTGCAGGAGCGCTTCGAGAAGGCCGGACCGGCGCCGGCCGCCAAGGCGGACTGCCCGGAGTGCCTGAGCTCGATCCCGGCCGCCGCGACCCGCTGCTCCTTCTGCACCTCCGAGGTGGCTGCCCGGCCCGGCCTGCCCGCGCAGTCCCAGGCGCTGCAGTCGCACTGACGCCCCGAAGGCGGCGTACGGGGCCCCTGGAGCAAGCCCGGACCGCGTCCGGATCGTCCCGTGTGGGCCCTGACGGGAAATTTATTCCCCAAACATTCACGAGCCTCCGTCGCAGCGTCGGCGGGGGCTCGAATGCGCCGGCGCACGCCCGGTCCGCAAAAGTTTCTCCATGAAGTCCCCGGGCGTCCACCGGCCGGTCACCGCAAGGTCTTGCGGGGGCCGTGTCCGGGTGCCGTTCGATCACTGACGGGGTGCCAGGGTTGTCCGGAACTGAGCGCCGATATGTCCGTTCTTCCTACTTTCGAAACCTTTGTGCGAGCGAAGACTGCGTAAACACTCGAACTGCTCGCCCTCCCGCTCTCCTCAGCAGGCGCATTGTGGGCTTACCGTATGCCCCATGACCTCGCCCCGCTCCTACGACGGAGTCGGCTACCCCTCTCCGTCCTTCTCCTCCGGCACGCCGATTTACGACAGCCTCGTGGCTGAGCGCGGCGTCCCCCAGATCGCACCCATCAACGTGCCGGCCGCCCTGCCGCCGGCGCTGTCCTCCGGTTACGGATCCGGCCTCGCCCAGCCCTACGAGAACCGGTACGGCAACGGGTACGAGAGTGCCGGCAGCAACCTCCCCGCGCTGCCGCCCGCCCGCCTCGCCCTGGGCCCCGGCCCGAGCAGCGGCCCCTCGGCCGGCCCGGCCACGGCGTACATCCCCGCTCAGCCCGCGCCGGCGTACGCCGCCGCCCCGCAGCCGCCCGTCCCCGGTTACGGCGCCCCCCAGCCGTACCAGCGGCCACAGCCCGCCGCCCCGGCCTTCGCCCAGACCGCCAGCGGCGGCTACCAGCCGACCGGCGGCCAGAGCTTCGGCGGCCAGAACACCTTCATCGGCCAGGGCGGTCAGCAGACCTTCGGCGCGCAGCCGACCGGCGGACCGGCCGGTTTCGGCCAGGGCCAGCCCGGTGGCCTCCCGCAGGGCGGTCCGCAGAGCTTCGGCGGCCAGCAGTCCTTCGGCGGCCCGAACCCGGCCGGCCCCGGCTTCCAGGGCCAGGGCGGCGACCAGGGCTTCGGCGGCGGCCAGCTGCGCCCGGCCATGGCGCCGGTCCGCCCGATGCAGCCGCAGCGCCCGGGCCCGTACGGCGAGCCCGGCGGCTACCAGCAGGGCGGCTACCAGCAGCAGGGCCAGGGCTACTGAGCCACTGACAGCACGGGGCCGACCCCACCGGCCCGCACCCGCACCACCTGAGCACCACCCGGCGCCCCCTGAACGCCGGGCGAACGGAGAAACGGGTCATCCACGGACCGCCCGGAACGCCCCCCACGGCGTACCGGGCGGTCCGTGCGCGTTCGGGGGCGCGCACGGCGTACGGGAGCGGCGTGCGCAGGCGCAGCAGGGGGCGTGCGTCCGGGCGGAGCGCTGCTGGCAGGATGGAGGGATGCACCTCACCGGACTCCACGTCTACCCCGTCAAGTCCATGTACCGCCTGAGCCCGGACAGCGCCGCGGTCCAGCCCTGGGGTCTGGCCGGAGACCGCCGCTGGATGCTCGCCGACCCCACCGGACGCTTCGTCAGCCAGCGTGAGAACGCCGCCCTCGGACAGATCCGGACCGACCTGCTGCCCGGCGGAGCGCTGGCGCTGACCGCCCCCGACGGCTCCCGGATCGAGGTCACCGCCCCCGCCGGCGCCACCGGCGACCCGATCGCCGAGGTCGAGGTCTGGGGCACCCGCTTCAGCGCCGTCGAGGCCGCCAAGGAGGCCCACCAGTGGATCGCCGAACACCTCGGCGACTACCGGCTGGTGCACCTGGACGACCCGCGCGCCCGGCCCGTCGACCCCGAGTACGGCCGGCCCGGCGACACCGTCTCGATGGCCGACGGCTTCCCGCTGCTGCTCACCACCACCGCCTCGCTGGACCGGCTCAACCAGCTGATCGCCGCCGAGCACCCGGACGGCCACGAGACCCTGCCGATGGAGCGCTTCCGCCCCAACGTGGTGGTCGCCGGCTCCGAGCCCTGGGCCGAGGACGGCTGGCGCCGGATCCGGATCGGCGCGATCACCTTCCAGGTGGTCAAGCCCTGCGGCCGCTGCGTGATCACCACCACCGACCAGGAGAGCGGCGAACGGCGCGGCCCCGAGCCGCTGCGCACCCTGGCCCGGCACCACAAGCTGCTGCGCAAGGCCGCGTTCGGACAGAACCTGATCCCCGAGCGGCCGGCCGGCGTCGAGGGCGACGTGCTGGGCACGCTGCGGCTCGGCGACGACGTCGAGGTCCTGGAGGACGGGGCGCACTGGCCCGCCGACGGACGCTGAGCCGCCACGCCCCGCAGCCAGGGGCCCGGTCGTACGGAACTCCGGCTGTGCGCGCTCGTTGAACAAGTGGTCGGAACCTGTGGCCGCGGTGGGCGCCCCCGGTGTCCGCACGGCGACGGGCGGCCGGGCCACCCGCCCGGACCGGTCAGGAAGGACGGACGGACCACCCGTCCGGGCGCGCTACGGTGGGCGGACGGCCCGCGCACCCCCGCGCCCACGGCCCGCTCGATCGCCGGCACGACGAAGGTGGGGACGACAGACCGTCATGGCTGAGCACAGGGTCCGGGTCACCCAGGACAGCGCATCCCGCTGGCGTCGCCGCGCGGGCGACTACGACACGCTCGCCGAGGCCCTGGCGGCCGCCGAGCCGGGCGACACCGTGACCGTCCGGCCGGGCACCTTCCGGGAGAACGTGCTGCTGGACAAGCCGGTGACGATCGTCCCGGCCCAGGGCCCGGGCACCGTCCGGATCGAGCCGGCCTCCGGGGTGGCGATCACCGTCACCGCCGCCGCGACCGTGCGCGACCTGGTGGTCGAGGGCGGCGACAGCTCCAGCCCGGCCGTCCTGGTCACCGGACCGGAGGCGACGCCATCGTTCAGCGGCTGCCGGATCGACACCCGCTCCGCCACCGGGATCGAGATCGGCGGCGGCGCCCGGCCGACCCTGCGCGGCTGCGTCGTCGCCAACCCCGGCGGACTCGGGCTGCGGCTGCGCGGCGAGGGAACCGCCGCCGCCTTCGAGGACTGCGAGGTCGCCTCGGCCGGCCAGGCCGGGCTCGCCGTCCTCGGCGGGGCGACCGCCGCCCTGGACCGCTGCCGCGTCCACCACGCCTCCGGCGCCGGGGTGTTGCTCTCCGACCCGGGCAGCGCCGCCGAGCTCACCGGCTGCGAGATCTACGAGATCCGCGGCAGCGGCGTCCAGGCCGAGGCGCAGGCCGGCGGGCGGCTGGTCGACTGCGACATCCACCGGGTCACCGGCAACGGCCTGACCCTGGACGGCGAGGCCGAACTGGTGCTCACCGGCTGCCGGGTGCACGACCTGCCGGAGAACGGCGCCGACCTGCGCGGACGCGCCCGGCTCAGCCTCGCCAACACCACCGTGCGGGACTTCGGGCGCGGGGCGCTGTCGGTCTGGGACCAGGGCACCGAGGCGGTCGCCGAGTCCTGCCAGATCCACGGCTCCACCGGCGAGTACCCGGCGCTGTGGGTCAGCGACGGCGCCCGGCTCACCCTCACCGACTGCTCGCTGCACGACCTGCCCGACGCGCTGTTCGTCCTCGACCGGGACTCCGCCGCCGTCGCCCAGGGCTGCTCGTTCAGCCGGATCCGCAGCTCGGCGGTCTCGGTCAGCGGCGGGGCGACCGTCTCCCTGGCCTCCTGCCGGGTGCAGGAGGCCGGGACCGGGCTCTGGTTCCGCGACCACGGCAGCGGCGGACTGCTCACCGACTGCGAGATCTCCGACGTCGCCACCGGGGTGATCGTCACCAAGGGCGCCGACCCGGTGCTGCGCGAGTGCACCGTACGGGCCAGCACGGACGCCGGGGTGTACGTCTCGGCGCAGGGCCGGGGCACCTTCGAGGACTGCCGGGTCTCGCACGGCAAGGGCTTCGGCTTCCACATCATCGACGGCTGCCGCAGTCAGCTCACCCGGTGCCGGGCGGAACAGAACGAGCGGGCCGGATTCGAGTTCTCCGAGCTGGGACCGGTCGCCGAGGGGTGCACCTCCGACGATGTGGCCCGCACCGCCCCGGTTGGCCCGACGATCTCCGGACTGCCCGAGGTACCGACCCCCCGGTCACCCCAACTTTCCTCCGCCACACCCGTGTTGTCTGCCGCGTCGATGGTCTCGGCGGCGTCCGTGAGCTCGGCCGCTTCGGCGGCGACCTCCGCGATCGGGCCGATCCCGGACTGCCGGCCGGCCGACGAGGCGCTCGCCGAACTGGACGCACTCGTCGGGCTGGCCACGGTGAAGCAGGAGGTGCGCACCCTGATCGACCTGATCTCGGTCGGCCGGCGCCGCCGCCAGGCCGGGCTCAAGGCGCCCTCGCTGCGCCGGCACCTGGTCTTCACCGGCGCCCCCGGCACCGGCAAGACCACCGTCGCCCGGCTGTACGGCGAGATCCTCGCCTCGCTCGGGGTGCTCCAGCGCGGACACCTGGTCGAGGTCGCCCGGGTCGACCTGGTCGGCGAACACATCGGCTCCACCGCGATCCGCACCGCCGCCGCCTTCGACCGGGCGCGCGGCGGGGTGCTGTTCATCGACGAGGCGTACGCGCTCGCACCCGAGGACGGGGCGCGGGACTTCGGGCGTGAGGCGATCGACACCCTGGTCAAGCTGATGGAGGACCACCGGGACGAGGTGGTCGTCATCGTGGCGGGCTACACCGCCGAGATGGAGCGCTTCCTGTCCGCCAACCCCGGTGTCTCGTCACGCTTCTCACGGACCATCACCTTTCCCGACTACACGGCGGACGAGCTGCTGGAGATCGCCCGGTCGCAGTGCGCGGAACACGAGTACGCGCTCTCGGAGGCGACCGAGGGCGCGCTGCTGGGCCACTTCGCCGGGCTGGAGCGCGGGCCCAACTTCGGCAACGGGCGCACCGCGCGGCAGGTGTTCGAGACCATGGTCGAGCGTCACGCGGTACGGGTGGCGGCGCTGGCCGACCCCTCCACGGAGGAGCTGCAGTTGCTGGTCCCGGCGGACCTGCCGACCGCTCCGCCGCCGTAGGGCGGCGGCGAGCGGAGCGGGCAGGGGCGGCGGGGGCCGGCGGGTGAGGGCTGACGGATGACAGGTAACAGAAGACAGCTGACAGAGTCTGAAATCTGTTATCCGTCAGCTGTCACCTGTGCTCCGTCGGCCCTCGGCCGTCAGCCCGTCCAGGCGCCGCCCGCGAGGAAGGACTCCAGCGCGTCCCGGTACGGCGCGATGTCGATCCGCTCGCCGGCCAGCCAGTCGTCCGAGTAGTACTTGTCCAGGTAGCGGTCCCCCGGGTCGCAGATCAGGCCGACCACACTGCCTGTCCGGCCGGCCGCCCGCATCTCGGCGACGATCCGCAGCGCGCTCCACAGCCCCGTCCCGGTGGAGGCCCCCGCCTTCTTCCCGAGCACCTGCTCCAGCACCCGGACCGCGGCGATCGACGCGGCGTCCGGCACCTTCATCATCCGGTCGACCGCCCCCGGCACGAAGCTCGGCTCCATCCGGGGCCGCCCGATGCCCTCGATCCGGGAGCCGCTGTCGCACACGGCGTCCGGGTCGTGGTTGACCCAGCCGTCGAAGAAGCAGGAGTTCTCCGGGTCCGCGACGCAGATCCGGGTGTCGTACTGCATGTAGTGCACGAAGCGGGCGATGGTGGCCGAGGTGCCGCCCGTCCCGGCGGTGGCGACGATCCAGGCCGGTTCCGGGTGCGGCTCCAGGCGCAGCTGGGCGAAGACCGACTCGGCGATGTTGTTGTTGCCGCGCCAGTCGGTGGCCCGCTCTGCGTAGGTGAACTGGTCCATGTAGTGCCCGCCGGTCTCCTCGGCGAGCCGCGCGGAGGCCTCGTACACCTCGTCCGAGCGGTCGACCAGATGGCACTCGCCGCCGTGGAACTCGATCAGGTCGATCTTGGCCTGGCTGGTGCTCTTGGCCATGACCGCGATGAACGGCACCCCGATCAGCTGGGCGAAGTACGCCTCGGAGACGGCGGTCGAGCCGCTGGAGGCCTCGATCACCGGCTTGCCGGGGCGGATCCAGCCGTTGCAGAGCCCGTAGAGGAAGAGCGAGCGGGCGAGGCGGTGCTTGAGCGAGCCGGTCGGGTGGGTGGACTCGTCCTTGAGGTAGAGGTCGATCCCCCACTCGGCCGGCAGCGGGAAGCGCAGCAGATGGGTGTCGGCGGAGCGGTTGGCGTCGGCCTGGACCTTGCGCACCGCTTCCTTCAGCCAGGCACGGTACTGCGCGTCGGAGCGGTCGACGTCCACGGTCGGCTCGATGCCGAGGCTCACGCCGGACTGGGTGCTCATGGTCACTACTCCCTCATTGCGGCCCCCCGCTGCTCACTACGAGTATACGAGGATCACGATAAGTGACCGTTTTCGGAGACCCAGCTTCCGCTTATCGGCGCTACCCGCCGGGCGACGCCCCCCGCTACACCGGCACCGACTGCGGGTCCGCCAGGTACGGGCCCCAGCCGAGTTCGGCCGCGCCCGCGAGCGCGCCGTACGCCAGTTCCGCGCCGACGATCGGCACCCGTCCGCTGCGGCCCCACAGGCTGCGGTCGGCGACCACCGCGCGCAGCCGGTCGGGGGCGGCCTCCAGAAGGTCGAGGTGGAGGCCGCTGAGCACCACCCGGTCCGGGTTGAGGATGTTGACGACTCCGGCCAGTCCGAGTCCGAGCCGGTCGATCACGTGCTCCACCGCCGCCCGCGCCCGCTCGTCCGTCGCGGCCGCCCAGCACAGCTCGCGCGCCTGGTCGAGCAGCGGGCGCCCCGGCTCCGGGGTGAGGCCGGCGGCGGCGAACAGCGCGTCCGGGTCGGTCTCCGAGTTCAGGCAGCCCCGGTTGCCGCACACGCAGGGGCGGCCCTGCGGGTCGACGGTCAGGTGGCCGACCTCCAGGGCGAGTCCGGCGCTGCCGGTGTGCAGGTGGCCCTCGATCACCAGCGCGCCGCCGACGCCGCGGTGGCCGGAGGTGACGAAGAGCAGGTGCCGGGCGCCGCGACCGGCGCCGTGCCGGTACTCGGCGAGCGCGGCGAGGTTGGCGTCGTTGGCGATGGCGGTGGGCAGCGGGTGCACCGCGTTCGGGCCGTGGTCGGCCCGGCCGACCTCGACGTCGTAGAGGTCGGCGACCGGGGTGCCGCTGGGCCAGGCGAAGTGCAGCGCGGCGAGCGCGGTGCCGTCCGGTTCGGTGACCGGGTTGGGCAGCGCGAGCGCGGCGCCCAGGCAGCGGCGGTCGGTCGCGCGGGCCAGTTCGGCGCCGGCCTGGGCGACGGCGCGCAGCATCCGGACCGGGTCGGTGGCGGCGGGCAGCGGCAGGTGCACGGGCGGGTCGAGCAGGCCGCCGAGGCAGGCCAGGGTGACGCTCAGCCCGTCGGCGTGGATCTGGCCGGCGACCACCACCGGGCCCTGCGGGTCGATCGCCAGCCGGTGCGAGGGGCGGCCGCGGCCGCCGCCGGCCGGGCGCGAGTCGACGGTGATCAGGCCGAGCGCTTCCAGCTCGGCCGTGACCGCGCCGGCGGTGGCCCGGGTGACGTCCAGCGCGCGGGTGAGCGCGGAGCGGGTGGGCGTCTGGCCGGTGTGGATGAGCGAGAGCGCCGGGCCGAGCAGCGTCCGACCGCGGTCGGGGGCCGCGCGGCGGTGGGCGTCGCGCTGCGCGTCGGCATCGGTCCCGGAGCGGGGCCGCGGGCTTGATGGTGAGAGCTGCACGCCCCTATTGTGACTTTGTGTCGCTTCGAAACAAAATCCGTTCCCGCCGCCCCGACGACCTCTCCCCCACACAGTCTCGCAGCACACCCCCGGTGGCCGACAGCCCCTGGGGCGCCGCACGGCTCGCGCTCACCGCCTTCTTCGCCGTCGACGGCTTCCTCTTCGCCGCCTGGGTCGTCCGCATCCCGGACGTCCGCAGCCAGGTCAGCGCCTCGCACAGCGCCCTCGGACTGGCCCTGCTCTGCCTGTCCGTGGGCGCCGTCCTCACCATGCCCCTGGTCGGTCGGCTCTGCCTCCGCTACGGGTCGCGGCCGGTCACCGTCGGCTCGCTCGCCCTGCTCGGCCTCGCCGTACCACTGCCCGCACACGCCCACTCGGTGCTCTCGCTCGGCGCCGTGCTGATACTGTTCGGCGCCGGATACGGCGGGGCCAACGTGGCCATGAACAGCGCCGCCGTCGACCTGGTCGCCCAGCTGCAGCGGCCCGTCATGCCCAGCTTCCACGCCGGGTACAGCCTGGGCGGGCTGCTCGGCGCGGGCTTCGGCGGGCTGCTCGCCGACCGGCTCACCACCGCGTGGGCGCTCGCGCTCGGCGGACTGCTCGGGCTGGCCGTCACCGGCGGCGCGGGCGTCGTCCTGCTGCGCAGCCCGGCGGCGCCGATGGTCAGGCCGGATGCGGCTGCGGGGACCGGCTCGGACGGCGCCCCGGGCTCCGGCCCGGAGGTCGACCCCGGCTCCGGCTCGGACGGCGCCCCGGGGTCCGGCTCCCGCACCGCCGGGAACTCCGCGGGCCGCCCGGCCGGGAGCCATGTCCGGCTGCTGGTGCTGGTGCTCGGGCTCACCGCGCTGTGCACGGCGTACGGCGAGGGCGCGATCGCCGACTGGACCACCCTCCACCTCACCGACGACGTCCACGCGAGCGCGGGAACGGCCGCCGCCGGGTACGCCGCGTACGCCTTCGCCATGACCAGCGGACGGGTCGGCGGCACCTGGCTGTCCATCCGGCTGGGCCAGAACCGGCTGATGCTGCTGGGCGGACTGACCGCGGCGGTCGGCATGCTGGTCGCCGCCCTGGCCCCGTCGGTGCCGCCGACCATCGGCGGGTTCATCCTGGTCGGCCTCGGACTGGCGAACCTGTTCCCGCTCGCGATCGCGCGCGCCGGTGCGGCGGGCGGGCCGCAGGGCGTCGCGCTCGCCTCGACGCTCGGGTACGGCGGGATGCTGATCGGACCGGTGGTGATCGGCTTCCTCGCCGACGCGGCCGGACTGCCACTGGCCCTGACCACGGTCGCGGTCGCCGCCACGACGGCGGCCCTGCTGCCGCTGGCGGTCGAGCGGCGCCGCCCCCGGCGGACGGGCGGCGGACGGCGGGTGACAAGTGACAGATGACAGATGACAGATGACAGATGACAGATTTCAACATCTGTCATCCGTTCGCTGCCATCTGTTTGCTGTCATCTGTTCGCTGTTCGCCGCCCCCATCACTGACGCACCCACCCCCCAAGTGGCAGGATGCGGCCTCATGACCACCACCGGAGGCATCCAGGTACTGCGGGCGAGCGAGCGCCCGGCCACCCCGTGGCTCAACGGAGGCGGGGTGACCAGGGAGGTCGCCGGATTCCCCGCCGGGGCCGGACTGAGTGAGTTCGACTGGCGGGTGAGCCTCGCCGACGTGGCCTCGGCCGGGCCATTCTCCCCGTTCCCCGGGATCGACCGGGTGATCACCCTGGTCGAGGGTGCGGGCATGGCGCTCACCGTGGACGGCGTCGAGCGGCTGGTCGACGCCCCGTTCCGCCCCTTCGCCTTCCCCGGCGAAGCCACGACCGACTGCCGGCTGCTGGGCGGTCCGGTGGTGGACTTCAACGTGATGACCCGCCATGGCCGGGTCGAGGCCACCGTGGAGCTGCTGACCGAGCCCGGCACCGTCCACGTCCCGCCGACGGCGACCGTCCTGCTGGTGTGCCTGGCCGGTTCGGCCACCGTCGGCGACGCGGAACTGACCCGCTACGACGCGGCGTTGCTCGACGCACCCGGAGCCCCTGAGCTGCGGCCCGACGGGGTCACCGCCGCGATCACCTTCCGCACCGCCACCGCCACCGCCCGCTGAACGCGCGGCGATCTGACCGCCTGACTGCCTGAACACCTGAACGACGCGCTGCCCGCGCCCCCGGCAGGAACCGGGGGCGCGGGCAACCGCGCCGAGCCCTCAGCCGCAGAACACCGGCGTGGCGTGCGCCGGGTCCAGGGCGTTGGTCACCAGGTGCAGCGCCGTCGGCGAGAACGCGATCGCGACGTGCTCGGCGAGCGTGACCGGGCAGTGGTCCTGCAGCACCTCTTTGTCCACGTCCGGCCCGTTCAGGAACTGGGTCCGCCACGGGGTGACGACCTCGTCGTACACGGTCGAGATCACCGTGTAGTGCACGCCCGGCACGGTGTCCGGCCGGGAGGCCATGGTGGTGTTGAACTCGGAGCCCACCGCCTGGTCGCGGCAGGCCTGGCAGACGGTGTAGATCAGGTCGGCCACACCGGGGAAGTACGGCGCCAGCTTGGTGATCCCGTCGAGGGTCGTGCCGTGGTTGGACGGCGCCAGGCCGACCAGCTTGTCGACCTTCGAGGCCCCGCCGAGGAACTTCAGGTAGTAGTTCGGCAGCATGCCGCCCTGCGAGTGCCCGACGATGTCGACCTTGGCCGCACCGGTCGCGCCGCGCACCAGGTCGACGAAGTAGGCGAGTTGGGCCGCCGAGGCGGGCACCGCTCCGAGGCCGCCGATCGGCAGCAACAGGCCGCTGCCGGTGGAGGTGATGCCGGGGATGGTGCCGTAGTCGAGGGCGAAGACGCAGTACCCGAGGCTCTTGAGCAGCGGGGAGAGCGCCAGCCAGTTCTCGTAGCGGTTGGCGAAGGTGCCGTGCACCAGGACCACCGGGTCGGGGTGTGCGGCAGAGGGCCGACAGCTCCAGTCGTTGGCACCGGGCGGCGAGGCCACCGAGTCGCCGTCGGGCGGGAGTTCGGCGGTGGCGGTGACGGCCGGGGCGGCTACGGGCGCCGCCCACGCGGGGGCGGCGCCGGCGCCGACCAGCAGCGCGCCCGCCAGTACGGCCGCGCCGAGGGCGCCGCCGAGCCGACGGCGCACCGGAGTTGCGGAGAAGCGGAGAAGTGGGGTTCTCAACTGTTGCCTCCACAGCGGAAGTTTGTTACCAACAGGTAACCCGAGTGGCTCAATCATGCGGTCGCCCCTCCGGCCCGACCCTTGGGCGTCCCCCAGACCTGGACGGTGTTCTCTGTGACCGGTCACAACGCACCCCACTGCACCCCCGCCGGCCGCCCCGCCGAAACCCCCGCGGCCGCCGCCGACGCGCTCTCCCCCTGGCGCGTCCCGGTGATCGGCGGACTCCCCGCCGACCAGCGACTCCTCGGCGGCGTCCCTGACCTGGCCACAGCCGTGGTCGCCGCCCTGCTGGACCGCGTGCCGGTCTACCGCCGCCTCCCGCGCGAACAGCTCAGCGGCGAACTCACCCGCGACACCGAGCGCCGCATCCGCGCCCTCGCCCACGCCGTCCGCACCGGACTCCCGGCCCCCGCCGAGGAGTTCACCGCCGTACGGGAGGTCGCCGCGCGCCGCGCCGAGGAGGGCCTGCCGCTGGACGCCGTCCTGCTCGCCCACCACCTCGGACTGGAGGTCTGCTGGGAGTTCCTCACCCGGGACGCCCACGCCGGTGACGCCGCCGACCTCCTGCTGCTCAACCGCCTGCTGCTCGACCAGCTCCGCCGGGCCACCACCGCCGCCGGCGCCGGCTACCTGGACGGGCAGCGCTCGGCCGGCGACCGCAGCTCCACCGCCCGGCAGTCCCTGCTCACCGCGCTGCTCGCCGGCACCCCCGCCGAGGAAGCCGCGGCCCGGGCCGGCACCGAGCTTCCGGCCGGCTACGCCGTGCTCTGCCTGTCCCTCACCGACCACCCGGACGAGCATTCCCCGGGCATCGACCCGGGCATCGCCGCCCGCCGCAAGCTCCGCCGCTTCGGCGCCGAACTCGACCACCGCACCCGGCAGTCGGCGCTCACCGCGCTCACCCCGTCGGGCGGTCTGGTGCTCGTCCCGCTGCAGACTCCGCCGGACCGGACCGCCGAGCCGTCCGACGGAGCCGGCGACGAGCCGTTCTGGCCCCGGCTCTCCGCCACCCTCGCCGCCGCGGCCCGGGCCGCCGGCGTGCCGGTGCTGGCCGGGGCAGCCGTCGCGGTGCCCGCCGAGGTGCCCGGCGCCGCCGCCCTCGCGTACGAAGTCCTGCACGTGGCACGGGCATTCGGCCGCCCGCCGGGGCTGCACCGGCTGGACGACGTCCTGCTGGAGTACCAGCTGACCCGGCCCAGCCAGGCCCGCTCCCGGCTCGCCGCCCTGCTCGAACCGCTCACCGACGGCGGGGAGTTGCTCACCACCCTGCGCACCCACCTGGCCGGCGGCCTCAACCGCCGCCACACCGCGAGCGCCCTGCACCTGCACCCGAACACCGTCGACTACCGGCTGCGCCGGATCGCCGTTCTCACCGGCCTGGACCCTGCCCGCCCCGCCGACGTCCTGCGGATCACCGCCGCGATCGCCGCCCGGACGGCCGAACAGTCGACCCCGGCACACCAGTTGTGAAACGCCGGTACCCGCGCCGACCGCGGCGCGGGTACCGGAGACAGCCCGGAATCAGCAGTTGATCGAGCCGTGGGTGACCACCCACCCGTCCAGCTTGGCCCAGGTCTGCGGGCCGACGACGCCGTCCTGCTGGAGGCCGGTGCACCGCTGGAACTTCCAGACGGCCGAGTCGGTCGCCGGGCCCCAGTACCCGTCCGTGTCCAGCCGCGCACTCGCGTTCGGGGAGTACGTGATGTGGTTGAGCTCGCACTGCAGCTGCTTCACCGCGTCCCCGCTGGAGTTGTAGCCGAGCGTGGGCTCGGAGCTCGTGTAACCGCAGTACTGCGAGGCCTGCGCCGAGGCGGCGGGTGCGGTCGCGAGCCCGGCCGCGAGCATGATTCCGGCGGTGACGAGCCCGCCGACGAGACGGTTGCGCATGTGGAGAGTCCCCCGTTCGATGGATCGTCCGAAGTCATGACGCGCTTCGAACAAACGGCACGCTAGCGGACGGATCGTCAGGAAACGGGAGGGATCAGCTAAAGAATCGACAAAACGACCGGGACGAGGCGGTCCTCAGTCCCGCTCCCCGGGCAACCGCAGGTCCCACCCCACCAGGGCGCGCAGCTGCTCCGCCGTCACCCCGTCCGGCACCGGCCGGGGCGGTTCGTGGCGCAGCGGCGGCTGCCAGCCCTCCTCCTCGCTCCAGCGGCGGACCACCTTGGCCGGGGCTCCGGCGACCACGCTGTGGTCGGGCACCTCGCCGCGCACCACCGCGCCCGCCGCGACCACCACGTTGCGGCCGAGACGTGCCCCCGGCATGATCACCGCGCCGGTGCCGATCCAGCTGCCCGCGCCGATCTCCACCGGCTCGTTGCGCGGCCACTGCTTGCCGATCGGCAGTTCGGTGTCCCGGTACTCGTGTGCCTGGTCGCTGACGTACACGCCGGGGCCGGTCCACACGTCGTCGCCGATGACGATCGACTGGTGGCCGACGATGTGGCTGTCCCGGCCGATCACGCAGCCGCCGCCGATCCGCACGATCGGCTCCGGCCCGAGGTCGAGCCCGGGGAGGAAGCCCGCACTGATGGTGACCCGTTCGCCGATGATCGAGAACGGCCCGACGGTGATCCACCGTTCGTTGAACACCGCCCCGAGCGGAAAGGCCAGGGTCGTCCCGTCACCCAGCTCGCCGAACCGGTACGGGCCCGGGCTCTGGTTGGTGACCGCGCCGGTCCGCTGCACCCAGCGCCAGCCCCGGTGGACGAGGCGCCCGGCGGCCCGGCGGCCACCGGCCCGGACGGTGGAGAGGAGGGATCGGGTTATCGGCATGCGCTCACGTTACCGGCCCGTAGCGTCCGCCCGTCCGGCGGGAGGCCGACATCACACCGGGGCCCACCGGCCCCGTCCGCCCCAGCTCAGCGACCCCCGTCCACCGCGACGCACCGTCCCGTCCGGCCCGGCTCACCGACCCGTCCGCCCTGACTCGCCGGCGCTCGCGGCGCCGCCTCCGCGCCCGTCCGCACGGCCGTCCGAAAGCCGCCATCAGTGTCGGACCCCGGTGAAAGACTCCCGTCCCATGGAGATCTCCGAGCACATCGAGGCACTGCGCCACGAGGGCGCCCTGCTGGCCGACGCCGCCGCCCGCACCGACCTCACCGCCCCCGTCCCCACCTGCCCGGACTGGCGGCTGGGCGACCTGGTGCGACACATCGGCCACGTCCACCGCTGGGCCGCCGCCCACCCGGCGCAGGGCCTGCGAGCGCCCCTGGACGAGCCGGGCCGGCAGGCCGTCCTCGGCCCGGCCCCCTCGGACGCCGTGCTGCTCGACTGGTACCGCGAGGGCCACGCCGCCCTGCTGACCGTGCTCTCCGAGGCCCCCGCCGACCTCGAGTGCTGGACCTTCCTGCCCGCGCCCAGCCCGCTGGCCTTCTGGGCCCGGCGCCAGGCGCACGAGACCGCCGTCCACCGCTTCGACGCCGACGCGGCGGCCGGCTCGCCGGGCCCGGCCGTGGACCCGGCGCTCGCGCTGGACGGCATCGACGAGCTGCTGCGCGGCTTCATGCGCCGCGGCCGGGCGAAGGTGCACAGCGACAGCCCGCGCACCGTCCGGATCGGGGCGACCGACGGCCCGGGTTCCTGGCACCTGACGCTCTCCCGCGAGCCGCTCGCCGTCACCACGGAGGAGCACCCCGAATCCGCCGACCTGACCGTCACCGGCCCGGCCCGCGAGCTCTACCTGCTGCTGTGGAACCGGCTGACGGTCGAACAGGCGGAGCAGTCAGCACAGGCCGGGCAGGTCGGGCAGGCCGGGCAGGCCGGGCAGTCAGCACAGACCGGGCAGGCCGGGCAGTCAGCACAGACCGGCCAGGTCGAACTCAGTGGCGACCGGAGCCTGCTCGACCTCTGGCGGGACAACGCCGCGATCCGCTGACCCCGGCCCGCCCGCCGCCGCCCGGCCTGCCCTCCGGCACGGCCCGACCGACCGCGGGCCGGCTCAGCGCACCCAGGCGGCGGGCCGCTTCTCCAGGAACGCCCGCATCCCCTCCTGCGCCTCCGCCGACCCGAACAGCCGCGCCGACAGCTGCACCAGCTCGTCCGCGTCCCGCTGGAAGGACCGCACGACCTCGGCGTTGGCCAGTCGCTTCGACTCGGCCAGCCCCTGCGGCGAGCCCTGGCGCAGCGCGTCCAGCAGGCCCTTCAGCACCACTCCGGTGGACTCGGTGGACTCGGCCGCCTGGGTGATCAGGCCGATCCGGGCGGCCTCGGCGGCGTCGAAGACCTCACCGGTGAGGTAGTAGCGGGAGGCGGCGCGCGGCTCCAGCTTGGGGCGCAGCGGCAGCGAGATGACGGCGGGCGCGAGGCCGAGGCGGACCTCGGTGAAGGCGAAGGTCGCGGCCGGTCCGGCGACGGCGAGGTCCGCCGCGCCGATCAGGCCGAGGCCGCCGGCCCGGGCGTGCCCGTCGACCACGGCGATCACCGGCTTGGTGCAGTCCACGATCGCCTTCTGCAGCTCGACCAGGCCGCGCGGGCCCACCGTCGGGTCCGCGCCGGTCGCCTCGGAGAGGTCCGCGCCCGCGCAGAACACCTTGCCGGTGTGGGTGAGCACCACCGCGCGGACGTCCCGGTTCGCCGCGGCCACCGCCAGTCCGGCGTGCAGCTCGGACATCAGGCGGGAGGAGAGCGCGTTGCGGTTGTGCGGCGAGTCGAGGGTGAGCGTGGTGACGGCGTCGGCGGTGCTGACGCGGACGAGGGGCTCGGCGCTGGTCATCGGCGTGGGCCTGCCTTCCGGCTGAGGGTGGGTCGGACAGCGGGCGCGGCCCGGGGTGTTCGGACCGCGAGCGCGGCCCGGGGGTGGCCGGACGGCGCCCGGACGACTCTGGCACGCCCACCCGCCCCTCGGCCAGAGCCAACCGCCGCCCAGCGGACCGGAGCGTCCGGTGGCCGGACCGAAAACCGCTGGTGACGGCCGCCGCGCTCCCGGCAGCATGGCGCCATGACAACCGACTCCCCGGTCCTGCTGCTCGCCCCGAGGATCAACGACACCGGCCTCCGGCTGCGCACCGCCGCCGGTCTGCGCGGCCTGCGGGCGGTCACCGCCGCCTCCTGGCAGGCGCCGCGCGAACTGCTCGGCGCGCCGGTGCACGTGTACGGCGGGCCGCTGTTCGGCGACGCGGTCGGCCGGGAGCTGGGCCTCGCCCTGCTGGAGCCGGCCGAGGACTGGCTGGCCCGGCTGCCGCTCGCGCTGACCGGCCGACGGGTGTCCGCGACCACGCTGGCCGAGGCCCGTACGCTGCCCGGCCCGGCCTTCGTGAAGCCGCCGGCCGACAAGCTGTTCGCCGCCCGGGTCTATCCCGACGGCGGCACGCTGCCCGGGCCCGAGCTGCTGGACGGGGACACTCCGGTGCTGGTGAGCGAGGTGGTGCGGTTCCGCGTGGAGTACCGGCTGTTCGTGCTGGACGGCGTGGTGCGGGCCGGCTCGCGCTACGCGGTGGACGGCGACCTGTCCGTCGCGCCGCTCGGGCCGGACGGCTCCGAGGTGTCGGCCTTCGCCCGCGAGGTGTCGGCCGCCTCCGCCGAGCAGGCCCCGCTGCCGAGCGCGGTGGTGGTGGACGTCGGCCGGACGGACCACGGCTGGGCGGTGGTCGAGGCCAACGCGGCCTGGGCCAGCGGGGGTTACGCCGCCGAGCCGGACGACGTCCTGGACGTGGTGCTGCGCTCCTCCGGTCCGGCCGCCCGACTCCCGTCCGCCGACCGGCCGTTCCTGCGCGATCTGCCCGAAGTGGTCCGCTGACGGGGCGGGTTGCCCCTCCGGGGCCCGCTCCGACCGGGCGCCCTCGCTTGCGGCACCGACAGCGGATGGCGCACGATCATGCGCCATGACCACCACGCACCTCACCCACATCGCCGAGCCGCCCGGAGTCGCCCCCGGGACGGGCTACACCCACGTCGTGACCGGCAGCGGCCGACTGGTCCAGGTCTCCGGGCAGGTCGCCTTCGACGAGCACCGGAACCTGGTCGGCGAGGGCGACCCGAAGGCCCAGGCCCGTCAGGTCTTCGAGAACCTGCGCCGCTGCCTGGCCGCCGCCGGCGCCGACTTCTCCGACGTCGTCAAGTTCACCTTCTTCATGACGGACATCGCCCACCTCGCGGCGATCCGTGAGGCCCGCGACGAGTACCTGGCCGGCCTGCCGCTCCCGGCGGCCTCCGCGATGCAGGTCGCGGCGCTGTTCCGGCCGGACGTGCTGATCGAGATCGAGGCGATGGCGATCGTCCGCGAGTAGCGCTCCCCTCACGCCCGCCGGCTCACCGCGTCCCGCCGCCCGGGACCAGGCCCTCACGCCGCCCGGACCAGCGCGTCCCGCCGCCCGGCCCACCGGACGGCGGGGCCCATCGCCAGGCCCGCCGCCGCCAGCACCGCGCCCAGGACGGCCCACCCGACCAGCCCGTAGCCGATCACCGCCGTGCTGACCACCGCCGGGCCGGCCATCATCGCGGCCGCCGAGCCCGCGTTGAACACCCCCTGGTAGGCGCCGTGGTCGCGCTCGCCCGCGAGGTCGTAGCTCAGCGCCCAGGCGCCCGCCTGGCCCATCACCTCGGCGAGCGACTGCAGTGCGATTGCGGCGAGCGCGACGACGGCGGCGAGGATCCCGGGCAGCCCGTGAGCGAGGGCGATGACCAGGCAGGACGCGGCCAGCACCAGCCCGGCGCGCCGGAAGGCCCGGGCGGCGGCCGACCGTTCCCCGGTGCCCCGGGTGGCCCGCACCTGCAGGGTGATCACCATCAGGGTATTGACGATCAGGGTGCCGGCGACGGTGATCCGCGGCGCGTCGGTCTGCTGGACGATCCACAGCGGGACACCCACCTCCAGGACGGCGAACTGCAGTCCGAGGACGGAACACAGCGCGGTGACGGCCAGGAACGGGCCGTCACGCAGCGCCGGATTGCGCCGCCGGCCCTGCTTGGCGCCCTCGTCGCTGCCCTTGCCGCTGGCGCGCTCGTCCTTGGCGCCCTCGTCGCTGCCCTTGCCGCCGACGCCCTCGTCCTTGCCGCCCGTGCCGCCCTCGTCGCCGGGGTACGAGGGATTCGCCGTCCCGGGCCGGGCCGAGCTCGCGGCCGGTCCCGTCCCCAGCACGGCGGGCAGCCGGTACATCAGCAGCGCGACGGCCACATAGGAGACGGAGTCGGCCAGGATCGCCGTCAGGTAGACCGGCCGGGTGTCGAGTTGGAGCGCGATCGCGCCGAAGCCCGTCCCCACGCAGATGCCGATGTTGGTCACCACCCGCAGGTAGGCCCGCCCGGCCACCCGGCGGTCGGCGGGCAGCACCTCGGCGTAGAGCGCGTTCCGTACGGCGGCCGAGCCCCGGTCGACGGCGGAGACCGCGCAGGCCAGCGCGACGAAGGCCGGGTAGCTGTGCACCAGCGCGTACCCGGCGGTGCCCACGGCCTCCACCGAGACCAGCAGCACCAGGACCGGCCGGGCACCCCAGCGGTCGGCGGCCCGGCCGGCCGGCACGCTGGCGACGACCCCGCACAGCCCGGCGGCGGTCATCCCGAACCCCAGCTGGGCCGCGCTCAGGCCGAGCACCCGGGTGAAGAAGAGCACCGCGACGGACAGCGAGAGACCGTTGCCCACCGTGTTGACCAGGGTGATCCCGGCCAGCCGGCGGACCGTCGGGTCAGGGTGCAGCCGACGCTGGAGGGCCTCGGGCAGACGACCGGACCGGCCGGGCGCGGACATGGCGGAGGAGGGTGCGGAGGGCTCCGCCGGTGTGGTGGTCATGGCGTCGATTCCACCGCCGAACGGGCCGGGCCGGATACTCCTTTAGGCTCTGGCTAAAACCTCGCAGCAGGAACCGGACAGCCGGCGGGAGAACGCCCGTGCACCGCTTCACACTTCGCCTGGCCGACCTCGCCACCACCTGGTTCGCCTACTCCCCGATCCACGAAGCCGTGCTCAGCCTGCGGATGTGGAGCCACCCCGGCCACTACCGGCTGCAGAGCCGGGCCTTCGAGCAGCTCAGGCCCTCGTTCGAGCGGCTGGACTCCCGGCTGCTGCTCTCACTGGTCGCCCAGAACCGCTGGGTGCCGGACTTCCTGACGCCCCGGCCGTCCTCCCCCGCCCCCGAGTTCCGCACCGAGCTCGCCACCGTCCGCTCGCTGCCGCCCGAGCTGCTGCGCACCGAACTGGAGCAGACCTTCCTCCCGCACGGGCAGCCGCTGCCCGCCCTGCTCGAAGCCGAACTGGCAGACCCGGAACGGCTGTTGACCAGGATCTGCGACTCGCTGACCGAGTACTGGGAGGCATGCCTCGCACCCACCTGGTGGCCGCAGGCCCGCGCGGCACTGGAGGCCGATCTGGTGTACCGGGCCCGGGTGCTCGCCCAGTACGGCGCGGCGGCGCTGTTCACCGACCTCGACCACCGGCTGAACTGGACGGACGGCGTGCTGTCGATCAACCGGCACTGGACGGACGGAGACGTGGAGACCGCCGTGGACGGGCGCGGGCTGGTCCTCTGCCCGACCTTCTTCGTCCGGGGCGCGATCACCACGATCGACAACACCCGTGCCCCGCAAATCAGTTACCCGGCACGCGGGCAGGCCGGCCTGGCCGGCGGGGGCTCACCGGTGCCGCCGCGCGCCCTGGAGGCACTGGTCGGCGCGCCGAAGGCCCGGCTGCTCGCACTGCTCGCCGAGCCGGCCTCCACCACCGACCTCGCCTACCGCCTCGGCGTCACCCCGGGCGCGGTCAGCCAGCACCTGTCCGTCCTGGCGGCCACCGGCCTGGTCACCCGGGCCCGGCACGGCCGCTCGGTGCTGTACCGGCGCAGCGTGCTCGGGGACGAGCTGACGGGCGGCAGGTGACAGATGACGAATGACAGCTGACAGATGACAGAGTTCAGCGAACAGATTTCATCAGCTGTCCGTTGAAATCCGTCCGCACCCACCGACTCCCCACCGGCTCCCCGTCAACTCCTCCCCCAACTCGCCAGTGGTACAGACCTGTTGACGCATTGGTCCAGTCCTCCTACAGTGCCCATGCCCCGCCTCCCCACGGCGCGGGCACCGATCGCCCACGGATCACCCCCGGTTCTACGTCACCCTGTCCAACCCCCACAGCCACAGGGAGAACCATGTCCGCTCGATCCCGGGCGGGACGCCCGCGCGTGCGCAGCAGACTGCTGGCACTGCTCTCCGTCCTGCTCCTCCCCCTCGCCGCACTGACCGCGCTCGCCGCCCCCGCGAGCGCCGCCGGCAAGCTCACCGCCACCTTCACCACCGCCGACAACGGCTCCTGGTGGCAGGGCACGTACATCGTCCACAACGACAACGCGACCGCCGTCACCGGCTGGACCCTGGACTTCGACCTCCCGGCCGGCGTCACCATGGGCAGCAGCAACAACGGCACCGCGACCGTCAACGGCCGGCACGTCACCGCCACCGCCGCCTACTACAACGCGACCGTCAACGCCCACAGCACCACCGAGCCGTACAGCTTCTGGTTCGTCGGCACCGGCCCGGTCTCCACCCCGCTCAACTGCCGCATCAACGGCGACAAGTGCGACGGCACCCCCGACGTCCCGCCGTCCGCGCCGGGCACCCCCACCGTCACCGGGTCGACGGCGCACACCCTCGCCCTGAGCTGGCCGGCCGCCACCGGCGGGGACTTCCCGGTCGCCTCCTACGACGTGCTGAGCGGCAGCACCGTGCTCGCCTCCAGCCCCACCGCCAACGTCCTGGTCACCGGGCTCACCCCAGCCACCTCGTACACCCTGACCGTCCGGGCCAAGGACAGTCGCGGCAACCTCGGCCCGCTCAGCGCGCCCGTCACCGCCGCCACCTTCGACCCCTCCACCGACACCATCCCGCCCACGGCACCAACCAACCTCCGTGCCACGGCGGTCGGTTCCTCGGACGTGACGCTCGCCTGGGGCGCCGCCACCGACAACGTCCGGGTCGCCGCGTACGACGTCTACCAGGGCGCCAGCCTGGTGACGACGGTCGGCGGCGGCACCCTGACGGCGGCCGTCGGCAGTCTCTCGCCGTCCACCGCCTACACCTTCACGGTGAAGGCCCGCGACCCCGCCGACAACGCCTCGCCCGCCTCCGCCCCGCTCAACGTGACCACCGCGGACATCGTCGGCGCCGGGAAGTACGCCCGGGTCGGCTACTTCGTCCAGTGGGGCATCTACGGCCGCCAGTACTTCGTCAAGAACCTCGACACCTCGGGCAGCGCCGCCAAGCTCGACATCATCAACTACGCGTTCGAGAACATCGATCCGGTCAACCTGACCTGCCTCGCGGGCGTCACCAAGGGCACCAGCGGCAACCCGGAGGACCCGGACCAGGGCACCGGCGCCGGTGACGCCGACGCCGACTACGCCCGCCCGATGAGCGCCGACCAGTCGGTGGACGGCGTGGCCGACGACGGCTGGGGCAAACTCCGGGGCAACTTCAACCAGTTGAAGAAGCTCAAGGCCAAGTACCCGAACCTGAAGGTGGTCGTCTCGCTCGGCGGCTGGACGTACTCCAAGTACTTCTCCGACGTCGCCGCCACCGACGCCTCCCGGCAGAAGTTCGTCAAGTCCTGCGTGGACACCTGGATCAAGGGCAACCTGCCGGCCTACAACGGCGCCGGCGGGGACGGCACGGCGGCCGGGATCTTCGACGGCATCGACCTCGACTGGGAGTGGCCCGGCTCCGGCGACGGCCACCCGGGCAACCACTGGAGCACCGACGACAAGGCCAACCTGACCATGCTGGCGGCCGAATTCCGCAAGCAGCTCGACGCGTTGGGCGGCCCGCACAAGCTGCTCACCGCCTTCACCCCGGCCGATCCGGCGAAGGTCGCGGCCGGCTGGGACCTCAGCAAGGTCTTCAACTCGCTCGACATCGCCAACGTCCAGGGTTACGACTTCCACGGCTCGGGCAGCGACAACTCCTGGGAGCCCAACCGCACCGGCCAGGCGTCCAACCTCTACCCGGACCCGAACGACCCGTACACCTTCCACTTCAGCGTGGACACGGCCGTCCAGACCTACCTCGGCGCCGGGGTCAACCCGCGCAAGCTGACCATCGGCTTCCCGTTCTACGGGCGCGGCTGGCAGGGCGTGGCCGACGGCGGCGCCAACGGCGCCTGGCAGTCCGCGAACGGCGCGGCACCGGGCCAGTTCGCCGAGGAGGCCGGCACCCGCGGCTACCACGACCTCATCACCGGCGTGCCCGGCCTCACCGTCTACCACGACCCCAAGTCCGTTGCCACGTACGGCTACACGGGCGCCAACGGCCAGTGGTGGACCTTCGACGACGCCTGGTCGATCGCCCAGAAGACGGCCTATCTCAAGTCGAAGAACCTGCTCGGCGGGATGATCTGGGAGATGTCCGGCGACACCCCGTCCGGCGCCCTCATGACGGCCGTCGACACCGGGCTCAGGTAGCCCGGTCCAAACCCGCACCGAACCCACGCCCATACCCGCACCCGCGCCCGCACCCGCACCGGCCCCGGATCCCCACCAGGCCCGGATCCCCACCGGGCCGCATCCCCACCGGCCCCGACCGCGGACAGGGCCGGCGCCCCTCCCGAACCGGAGGAGCGCCGGCCCGTCCCGCCGCACGCCGGCCCGGCTCCGCTACCGCGAGGCCTTCGCGATCAGCTTGCGCGCCGCCGCGTTCTGCCGCAGCAGCTGGGCGAAGGTGGTGTGCCCCTGGGTGGTCCGGGCGAAGGCCCGCCACGCCGCCGGCACCGAGGTGACCGCCGCGTGGAACAGGTACGGCCGCCGCTCGAAGGCGCCGAGCAGCTGCTTGCCCGCGCGCATCTCCACGCCCAGCCCGGCCTTGATCGCGAACGCGTAGTTCAGCGCCTCACGCCGCACCGACACCGCGTCGCCCGCCTCCGCGACCCGCACCGCCCACTCGCCGGCCAGCCGGCCCGAGCGCAGCGCGTACGAGATGCCCTCGCGGGTCCACGGCTCCAGCAGCCCGGCCGCGTCCCCGGCGACCAGCACCCGGCCGCGGGCGAGCGGCGAGTCCTCGGCCCGGCAGCGGGTCAGGTGCCCGGACTCGACCCGCGGGGTGAAGCCGGACAGGCCCAACCGCCGGATGTAGTCGGCGAGGTACTGCTTGGTCCGCTCGCCGTCGCCGCGCGCCGAGATGACGCCCACGGTCAGGCTGCTGGTCTCGGTCTTCGGGAACACCCAGCCGTAACTGCCGGGCAGCGGGCCCCAGTCGAGGTGGATCCGGCCCGACCAGTCGGCGGCGACCTGCGGCGGCACCGGGATCTCCGCCTCCAGGCCGAGGTCGATCTGGTCGAAGGTGACGCCCACGTGCCGGGCGATCCGGCTGGCGCTGCCGTCCGCGCCGACCACCGCGCGGGCCTCGAAGGTGCGCCCGTCGGCGGCCGTCACGACGGCCGTCCGGTGCTCGCCGCCGCGCTGCTCGACCCCGGTGACGGCCACTCCGGTGACCAGCACCGCCCCGGCCTGCTTGGCCGACTGGACCAGGCGCAGGTCGAACTCGTCCCGGTTGACCAGCCCGAACAGCATCCGCTTGGACCGGCGGGTCCGGGTGTACCGGCCGTCGTAGGCGAAGGTCACGGCGGACACCCGGTCCTGCAGCGGCAGTTCGAAGTCCGGCGGAAGACTGTCCCGGGAGGGGCCGATGATGCCGCCGCCGCAGGTCTTGTAGCGGGGGTGCTCGGCCTTGTCGAGCAGCAGCACCCGGCGGCCCTGCGCGGCGGCGGCGTACGCGGCCGAGGCCCCGGCCGGTCCGGCGCCGACCACCACGACGTCCCAGACGCCGTCGGGCGGCTGCGGCGCCTCGTCGAGCGGGCTGTCGAGCGGGCTGTTGAGCGGGCTACGGGAATCAGGGCTTCCGGAGTCAGTCACGTCGAGTAATCCTATGCGTCCGGCCACCGCCCCGGGCGTCACACCACTCGCCGGCCCGGATACTCCCAGGAAGCTCCCGAACGGCTCCGCCTATGATCGGCGGTACCCCTACCGACCGCCTCCGCCCGCACCAACCCCCCGGGCGGACCGTCCCCACCGGAGCCCCGATGTCACAGCCCCTGGCCGACGCCGTCCGGTCCCTGATGGACCGTGCCCGCACCGACCTTGCCGAGCTGGTCGCCTTCCCGTCGGTCGCCGACCCGCGCCAGTTCCCGGTCGAGGAGTGCCAGAAGGCCGCGCAGTGGGTCGCCGAGGCGTTCGCCGCCGAGGGCCTGACCGGCATCCGGCTGCTGGACACCCCGGACGGCACCCAGTCCGTCTACGGCGAACTGCCCGGCCCGGAAGGCGCACCGACCGTCCTGCTCTACTCCCACTACGACGTCCAGCCCCCGCTGGACGAGGACGCCTGGCACAGCCCGGCCTTCGAGCTGACCGAGCGTGACGGCCGCTGGTACGGCCGCGGCGCCGCCGACTGCAAGGGCAACATCCTGATGCACCTGACCGCCCTGCGGGCGTTGCGCCAGGTGTACGGGGACGGCTACCCGGTCGGCCTGAAGATCATCGTGGAGGGCTCGGAGGAGCAGGGCACCGGTGGCCTGGAGCGCTACGCCGAGGCCCACCCCGAGCTGCTCGCCGCCGACGCCATCGTGATCGGCGACACCGGCAACTTCGCCCCCGGCCTGCCTACCGTGACGGCCTCGCTGCGCGGCATGACGGTGGTCGAGGCGTCGATCACGACGCTGGCCGGCAACCTGCACTCCGGTGCCTTCGGCGGCGCCGCCCCGGACGCGCTGCAGTCGCTGGTCAAGGTGCTCGCCTCGCTGCACGACGACAAGGGCGACGTCGCGATCGCCGGGCTGGCCTCCGACCAGACCTGGGAGGGCGTGCAGTACCCGGAGGAGCAGTTCCGCGCCGACGCCAAGGTGCTCGACGGCATCGCCCTGACCGGCACCGGCACCGTCGCCGACCGCCTCTGGGCCCGCCCGGCCGTCACCGTCCTGGGCATCGACGCCCCGCCGCTGATCGGCGCCACCTCCTCCGTCCAGGCCGCCGCCAAGGCGCTGATCAGCCTGCGCGTCCCGCCGGGCATGAGCTCGGACGCCGCCCAGGACGCCCTGGTCGCCCACCTGGAGGCGCAGGTCCCGCTCGGCGCCCACCTGACGGTCCAGCGCCAGGGCAACGGCTCGCCGTTCCGCGCCGACACCGACGGCCCGGCCTACGAGGCGATGGGCGAGGCGATGGCCGAGGCCTTCGGCACCCCGATGGTCGCGGCCGGCGAGGGCGGTTCGATCCCGCTCTGCAACACCCTGCGCTCGCTCTACCCGCAGGCCGAGATCGTGCTGATCGGCGTCGAGGAGCCGACCACCCAGATCCACGCCGTCAACGAGAGCGTCGACCCGCAGGAGCTGGAGAAGATGGCCCTCACCGAGGCGCTGTTCCTCCGCCGTTACGCCGAACTGCGCACCGCCTGACGGGAGTTCGGACCGGCCCCGGGCCGCCCGCCACGCCACCGGCGGGCGGCCGCGACCACCGCCGCATAGCCGACCGCACCCACCGCGAGCCCGGCCCCGGCACCGAAGCACACCTCCGGGACGAGGTTGCGCCGCAGCGGGCTCAGCCGGTGCAGCACCCCGGCCGCGGTCGCCGCGCCCAGCGCCGCGACGGCCACCCGCCGGGTCCGCGGCGCGAGCCGCACGGCCGGTCGCACCGGCTCGACGGCCCGCACCGCGCGCGCCGCCCAGCCGCCCAGCGCGGCCAGCGCGAGCGCCGAACTCCCGTACTGCAGCGCCTCGTAGACCGGGACACCGGCCACCTGCCGGTCCAGTACCGGCAGCAGCCGCACCCCCAGCCGGCCACCGTGGGTGAACGCGTCCCAGCCGACGTGGGTGGCCGCGCCGACCGCCGCCGAGGCCAGGAACCAGGCCGCGTCCGCGCCCCGGACACCCGAGCCCCGCCGGACCGTCAGTGCCTCCGCGCCGCCCGCCCAGCGCTCGGGCAACAGCCCCACCAGCGGCGCCCGCAGCAGCCCGTGCCACCCTGCCACCAGTGCGCCGGCGATCGCCACGTCCAGCGTCGGCACCGCCCACCAGGCGTGGGTCAGCCCGCCGTGCCCGTACACCCCGGGCAGCAGCGACTCGGCGAAGAACGGCACGTCGGGCGCCATCGACCCGGCCACCAACGCCGAGGCCACCAAGGGCCCGCGCTGCCCGGCGGCGCGCAGCAGGGGCAGGACGGCGGCGGGGTGGCTCAGCGTGAACGGCATGGCCCCATCCTGACGCCCGCACCGCCCGCTCGACCAACCGGGGGCCGGGACCCGCCCCGCTCCGGGCCCGCTCAGCCCCCCGCTCCGCTCCGGGCCCGCCCCGTCCCCCGCTCCGCTCCGGGCCCGCCCCGTCCCCCGCTCCGCTCCGGGCCCGCCCCGTCCCCCGCTCCGGGCCCTACACGGCCTCCGCCGTACTGGCCAGGCCGAGCGCCACCCGGCACCCCGCCTCCAGGTACCGCAGCTCCCCGCTGCGCCGGGCGTCCAGCGCGGCAGCGAGGCGCCGGTAGCGGCTCGGCGGCAGCAGGTCGGCCGCCTCCTCCAGCGTGACGAACCGGCAGCCGCGCAGTTCCTCCTGCTGCAGCAGGACGTTCTGCCGCCCGGCGTCGTCCAGCAGCCCGCCGTCGTACATCAGCCGGAGGCCGCCGCGGCGCGGGCCGGTGCGCGGTTCCCAGTCGACGGCGAGCAGGCGCAGCACGGTGGGGTCGAGCCGCAGTCCGAGTTCCTCGGCGGTCTCGCGCAGCGCGGCGTCGGTGGGGGCCTCGCCGCGTTCGACCACGCCGCCGGGGAAGTCCCAGTCGGGCTTGTAGACCGGGTCGACGAGCAGCACCCGGTCCTGCTCGTCGAAGAACAGCACCGCCGAGGCCACGGTGTCCCCGGTCGGCTCCTGGGCCTGGACGATCGGGCAGCGGGCGGCGCCGACCCGGACGAGCTCGGCGATCCGGTGCGCGGTCTCGCGCGGGGTGAGCCCGCTGCTGTCGATCATCCGGGCGTCGCCGACCAGCCAGCGGCGGGCGGCCCGGTAGCGGGGCAAGTGTTCGAGGCACCAGGTGCGGACCCGCTCGCTGCCCTCGGGATCGCCGGGGCATTCCTCGCGGTGCGCGATGCGGTCGCGCAGGATCGTTTCTTCTGGGTCCAGCACGAAGTGGTGCACCGTGATCCCGTGTGCGGCGAGGTCACCGAAGATCTCGTCCCGGTAGTCCTCTCTGAGCAGGGTCATCGGCACCACCAACGGCCCGCCGACCTCACCGAGCAGCGCGGCCGCCGTCTCCGGCACCAGCCGGCGCCAGGCCGCGAGGTCCTGGAAGTCGGACACCGTGGCCAGCCGGTCGGCCGGGAGCATCCGGCGCAGTCCGAAGCCCACCAGCTCGGGATCGAAGAGCACGCTCCCGGGCAGCAGTTCCACCAGCTCGCGGCAGGCACTCGTCTTGCCCGCCCCGAATGTGCCATTGACCCAGACGATCACAACGTCCCCTGCCCTCGACTTGCCCCGATGCCGTTCGCACCGGGCAGCGCCCCCGTCGGCCGAACCAGCGCCACCCGTGGTGGTACCCGCGGTACGCCGCTCCCCAAAACTGCTCGCCGCGCCCGCCCGCGCGCCCCGGCCCGCCCCTTGACAGCGGCATGTGCCCAGGCCACGGGCCCGGTACGGACACATGAGGATCGGCCGCCATCAAAGCTGCCCCCTACCGCCATCGCTTGCGCACAGGAAGTCGGACCGGCCGACTTCCCCCGCGCGCCCCACCCGTACGCCGCTCGCGCCGCTCCTGCGCCCTCTCGCTCTCCCGCCCGCCCCCGGACCACCGGTCCGCTTCCAGCCGCCCGCCCGCCCACCGCTTGCGCGGCCCGCGCCCCGCCGCGTACAGAGGAACGATGAAGCTGCTCCCCGCCGGCCGGGTCGTCGTCATCGGCTCGGTCAACACCGACCGCATCCTCCGCTGCCCCGTGCTCCCCGCGCCCGGCGAGACCGTCCTGGCCACCGGCACCAGCCGGGGGTTCGGCGGCAAGGGCGCCAACCAGGCGGTGGCGGCGGCCCGGATGGGGGCCGCCACGCACCTGGTCGCCGCGATCGGGCGCGACGCCGACGGCGAGGGGGCGCTCGCCGATCTGCGCGGCGCGGGAGTCGAGACGGGCGCCGTGCACGCGCACCCCGACGCGCCCACCGGCCAGGCCGTCGTCATGGTCGACCCCTCCGGCGAGAACAGCATCGTGGTGGTCCCCGGCGCCAACGCCCGGCTGACCCCGGACGAGGTCACCGCCGCCCTGGCCCGGCTCCACCTGCTCCCGGTCGACGTCGTGCTCACCAGCAACGAGGTCCCCGCCGAGTGCGTCCGGGCCGCCGCCGCGGCCCTGCCCAGCACGGGCGGGCGCGCCGGCACCCGCTGGCTGCACAACACCGCCCCGGCCGGCGACCTGCCCGACCCCGCCCCCGGCGGCCGCCGCCCGCTGGTGGTCGCCAACGCCGTCGAGGCCCGCCAGCTCACCGGCGCCGCGACCGCCGTCGAGGCCGCCCACGCGCTCGCCCGGTACGGCGAGGGGACCGTGGTCACCCTCGGCGGGGAGGGCGCACTGGTCGCCAGCGACGGGGCGCTCACCCGGCTGCCCGCGCCCGCCGTCCGGGTGGTCGACACCACCGGCGCCGGCGACGTCTTCTGCGGAGCGCTCGCCGCCGGCCTCGCCCGCCTCGCCGACCTGCCCGCCGCAGCCGCCACCGCCGTGGCCGCCGGGGCCTTCGCCGTCACCGCGCTCGGCGCCCGCGGCGCGCTCCCCCGCCCGACCGACCTCTGACCGCATCACCCCTGACCGGACGTCGGGGGCGCGCGTGGGGGCGCCCGGACCGACAGGCCCGGGCGCCCCGCACGAGTGCGCTACGGCCGTCCCATGTACGCCGGGTAGTACCCGCTGCTGATCCCCGAGATCCGGATCAGCGTCCCCGGCCGCGCGGCCTCCACGTACTGGTTGTTGCCCAGGTAGATCGCCACGTGCTGGATGCCCCGCGCGGTGCCGTCGGGCGACCAGAACAGCAGGTCACCGCGGCGCAGCTGGCTCGCCTTGATCGGCGTGGTGGCCGCGTACTGGTCGTTGGCGACCCTCGGCAGGCTGATGCCGCCGCGCCGGAAGGACTGCTGCACCAGACCCGAGCAGTCGTACCCGTCCGGCCCGTTGCCCGCGGTCCGGAACGGCTTGCCCAGCTGGGCGAGCGCGTACTCCACCGCGGTCTCGACATCCCGGTCCTCGGCCACCTGGGAGCCGCCGGAGGAACCGGAGGACCCGGACGAGCCGGACGAGGAGCCGCCGGTCCGCTGCAGGTAGATGTCGTAGTGGGAGGTCCAGCGCCACTCCCCCTTGCTGTTCTTGAACCAGTACCGCGAGCCGTCCCAGCCCTGCTTGATCCCGCCGTTCGAGGACTTCGACGAGGACGAGGAGGAGGACGACGACTTCGCCGTGGACTTCGCCCCGCCGGTCCGCGCCAGGTACACGCTGTAGTGCGTGGTCCAGCGCCACTGCCCCTGGCTGTTCTTGAACCAGTACCGCGAGCCGTCCCACCCGGCGTGCGCCGGCGCCCGCTCGGCCACGGCGGGGCTCACGCCGGTGCCGAGGCCGATGGTCCCCGCCCCGACCGCGATCACGGCCGCCATGCCTATCCCCCGGCGGATCCGCGCGGCCCGCGAGGGACGGGCGGGGGTGGCGGAACGGGCGGCGGTGGCGGGGGCGTGCTGCCCGGTCGGTTCGTCGGCGGCATCCGGCGCGCCGGTGTTGACGGTGGTCATCCTGCTGACTTCCTTCACTGCTGCGAACGCACTGCGGCGTACGGCCGCCGAACGGACGACTGCGGAAACTGCTGCGGACACGCGGTACGCCCCGACAGGGCCGGTACGTACGCTCGGCAGATCCCCGGTCCGACGTGCCGCGGCCTCCGGTCCTGCGACCGGGAGCCGCGGCACGTCACCCAGGATTCAGTTCTGCCTGCGTGTCACGTTAGGCACGCGTCCCGTCACGGCGCGCAGTGGAGTGCGCCAAAGGAAGGTTTCCGCAGGACGGCCGCCGACGGCGCATCAGGGTGAACGGCCGTCACCGCCCGGCGTGTCCGACGCCCCCTCATCAGCGCCCTTCGGCCTCCGTCAGCAGCTGCTTCTTCAGCACCTTTCCCAGCGCGTTCCTGGGCAGTTCGGGCACCAGGACGACCCGGCGCGGCCGCTTGTGCACCGAGAGCCGCTCCGCCACGAAGGCCGTCAGCTGTTCCCCCGTCACGGCGCCGTCCGGAACGACGTAGGCGACGATCGCCTGTCCGAGGTCCTCGTCCGGCGCGCCGACCACCGCCGCGTCGGCGACCGCCGGGTGGTCGCGCAGCGCGGCCTCCACCTCACCGGCGCCGATCCGGTAGCCGCCGCTCTTGATCAGGTCCACCGAGGCGCGGCCGACGATCCGGTGGAAGCCGTCCGCCCCGATCACCGCGACGTCCCCGGTGCGGAACCAGCCGTCCGCCGTCCAGGCCTCGGCATCGGCGTCCGGCCGGTTGAGGTAGCCGCTGAACAGGGTCGGGCCGCAGACCTGCAGCTCACCGACGCTCTCCCCGTCGTACGGGACCGACTCGCCGTCCTCGCCGACCAGCCGGGTGCGCACCCCTTCCACCGGCAGCCCGACGCTGCCGGGCCGCCGCTCGCCGTCGGCCCGGGTGCTGACGGTGATCAGCGACTCGGTCATCCCGTAGCGCTCGATCGGGGCGTGCCCGGTGAGCGCCGCCAGCCGCTCGAACACCGGCACCGGCAGCGGCGCGCTGCCGGAGACCAGCAGTCGGGCGGAGGCCAGCCGCCCGGCGGCCTCCTGGTCGGCCGCCAGCCGGGACCACACGGTGGGCACGCCGAAGTAGAGGCTGCCGCCCGCCGCCGCGTAACCCTCCGGGGTGGGCCGTCCGGTGTGCACCAGCCGGCTGCCGGTGCGCAGGGCGCCGAGCACACCGAGCAGCAGCCCGTGCACGTGGAACAGCGGCAGACCGTGGACGAGGGTGTCCTCGGCGGTCCACTGCCAGGCGGCGGCGAGGGCGTCCAGGTCGGCGGCGATCGCCGCCCGCCGGATCACCGCGCCCTTGGGCGCGCCGGTGGTGCCCGAGGTGTAGAGCACGAAGCCGGTCGCCTCGGCGGCCGGTTCGGCGTATCCGGTCGCCGAGCGCTCGGCGGGGTCGACGGGCAGGGCCGCCACCGACGCGCCGGCGGGCGCGGCCTCCCCGGCGGCGTGCGCCAGCAGCGCCGCACCCGAGTCGCGCAGGATGTGCTCGCGCTCCTTGGGGCCCGAGTCGGGCGGCAGCGGCACCACCGGGACGCCCGCCAGCAGCCCGCCGACCACGGCCACCACCGTCTCCACGGTGGGCCGGGCGAGCACCGCGAGCGCGGGGGCCCCGGCCACCCGGTCGGCCACCGCGGTCGCCGCGCCCAGCAGCTCCTCCCGGGAGAGCGCCCGGCCGTCGATCCGCAGCGCGTCCGCCGCGTCGCCGTGGCCACCCTGAAGTGCCGTCAGCAGTGCCATGCTTCCGTCCTCGCCCTCGTCCTCGCCCCGATCGCACCACGGGCTCCCGCGCCCGGGCACCGTCGGGCCGACTCTACGGGCCGGCGCCCCGCTCCCCGCGGCCCGGGGCACAACGGCGGAGGGCGTGGCACCGAGCACCCGGCACCACGCCCTCCAGTCCTACCCGTGGGATCAGCCCTTGCGGGCCTTCACCTCGGTGGTGAGCTGCGGCAGCACCTGGAAGAGGTCGCCGACCACGCCGTAGTCGACCAGCTCGAAGATCGGGGCCTCGGGGTCCTTGTTGACGGCCACGATGGTCTTCGAGGTCTGCATGCCGGCCCGGTGCTGGATGGCGCCGGAGATGCCCGCCGCGATGTAGAGCTGCGGGGAGACCTGCTTGCCGGTCTGGCCGACCTGCGAGCTGTGCGGGTACCAGCCGGCGTCGACGGCGGCACGCGAGGCACCGACCGCCGCGCCCAGCGCGTCGGCGAGCTCCTCGACCACGCCGAAGCCCTCGGCCGCACCGACACCGCGACCGCCGGAGACCACGATGGCGGCCTCGGTCAGTTCAGGGCGGCCGGTCGAGACGCGCGGGGTGCGCGAGGTGACCTTGGCGGCGTTGCCGGTGAACTCCACCGACACGTTCTCCACGGCGCCGGCGGCCGCGGCGGCCTCCGGGGCGACGGCGTTCGGCTTGACGGTGATGACCGGCGCGCCCTTGGTGACCTTGGACTTCACCTGGAAGGACGCGGCGAACACCGACTGGGTGGCGACCGGACCGCCGTCGCCGGCCTCCAGGTCGACGGCGTCGGTGATGATGCCGGAGCCGAGGCGCAGCGCGACGCGGGCGGCGACCTCCTTGCCCTCGCCGGAGGACGTCACCAGGACGGCGGCCGCGTCGTTGGCCTTGGCGATCTGGGCCAGGGCGTCCACCTTGGGGACGACCAGCTGGTCGGCGAACTCGGCGCCGTCCGCGACGTACACCTTGGCGGCGCCGAACTCGGCGACCTTGGCGGCGATGTCGGCGGCCGCGGCACCGGCGCCCAGGACGACGGCGGACGGCTCACCGATGCGGCGGGCCAGGGTCAGCAGTTCGAGGGCCGGCTTGCGGACGACGCCCTCGGCGTGGTCCACCAGAACCAGGATCTCAGCCATGATTCGTTGCTCCTGATCGATCGTTGGATGCGCTGACGGGCGGGGCTCAGATGAACTTCTGGTCGGCGAGGAACGCGGCGAGCTGCTTGCCGCCCTCGCCCTCGTCCTTGACGACCGTGCCCGCGGTCCGCGCCGGACGCGCCGACACCGCGTCGACCGCCGTCCACGA
>NZ_JBVHIP010000039.1:0-61157 GCF_055560495.1 Kitasatospora sp. NPDC023176
GCCCTCCAGGCAGCGGTAAGCCCGGGCAGCGGAATCCAGACCCTCGAAGACCCGGCCGACAACGGCCGGAACGAGCCGCCCGCCACGCCCGCGGTCACGAAGGCATGCCCGCGGCGCAGCCGTTCGCCGTCACGGGTGACGTCGTGCATGTTGAAGAACCGGCTGGTCAGGGGGCGAAGGCGTCCTGGCCGGGCATGGGGGTCTCGCGCAGGTCCAGGCGTCCGTAGAGGACCAGGCGTCCGCCGGGGGCGACGGTGCGTTCCAGGGCGCGTACGCCCGGTCCGGCGACGGGGTCCAGGACGGTGCGCACCCCGTGCCCGTCGGTGAGGTCCAGGACGCGGGCGGGCAGGTCCTGTTCGCCGTCCTGGCCGGTGACGATGACATGGGCGGCGCCGGCGTCCAGGAGCGTGGCGGTCTTGGCCGGGGTGCGGGTGGTCGCGATGGGCAGGGCGCCGAGGCGCCGGGCGGTGCGGATCGCGGCCAGGCGCACGCCGGAGGCCGCGGCCGTGAGCAGGACATGGTCGCCGGGACGCAGATGGCCGTCCCCGGCGAGGGCGCCGTAGGCGGTCAGGCAGGGCATCCACAGAGCGGCGCCCTGCACAGGGGTCAAGTGGGCGGGGCGGCGGACGACAGCGCGGGCGGGGACAAGGGCGTGGGTGGCGCAGACACCGTAGTCGTTCTGGTCAAAGGCGGTGACGGTGACCACCCGTACCCCGGGAGTGAAGCGAGTGACACCGGAACCGACGGCCTCCACGACACCCACAGCCTCGCAGCCGGGAATGGCGGGCAGTTCGGGCAACTCCAGGTAGGAACCGGCCACGAAAGAGGGCCTCCGCGCGGTCGAGGCCAAGCGCCTCGACCCTGAAACGCAGCTCACCAGGGCCGGGTCCGACAGGGAAACCTGACGGGCCGCAAGAACCTCACGTGCACCGGTAACAGCGAAAACGACCTTCCTCGACATGACGAACCCCCCGGGTGCGGGTGCGGTTCGGTACGGGTTCCAGCCAAGCCCGGGGGCTGCCCGCTGTCACATTGCGATGGATGTCGAATAAGGGGTGGCGGGCCTCTGCCGTACCGGAGTTGGGGTGACGCCGCAGGCTCAGCGGGGCCCGGCGGGTGGGGCCGGCGGGGACAGGCGGGAGGGGCCGGGCGTAGGGTGGTCGTCCATGATCGAGGACGACGCCCGGGGGTGGGCCGGCACACGCCGGTGGGTCGAGGGCGTTCTCGCGCCCGGCGAACGGATCACGCGGGTCGAGGCGCTCAAGGGCGGCTGGACCTCGCGGATGCGCCGCCTGGACATCGAACCCGACGGCACCGTCAACAGTGGCGGTGGTGGTGGCGGGTACGCGCTGGTGCTGCGCTCCTTCGTCAAGCCGTTCTACCGCCGCCACGCCCCGGGGCTGCTGGAACGCGAAGCCGGTGTACTGGACCTGCTGGCCGGCGGCGGCATCCCGGCCGCGCGGCTGCGCGCGGTGGACGCCCGGGGCCAGTGGTGCGAGCACCCGTCGCTGCTGATGAGTCACCTGCCCGGACGGGTACGGGTGGAGGAGGACGGCGAGGTGGCGCCACGCGTGGCGCTGCTGGCCCGCCAGCTGGCCGCCGTCCACGCCCTGGCCGTACCCGAGGGACTGCGCCCGCGGACCTGGCAGGCATGGACCTCCCCCGAGCACGTGCGGGTGCCCGCCGACAGCGCGCGCCCGGCACTGTGGGAGCGGGCGGTGGCGGTGATCGGGCGCGCCGCGCCGGCCCACCGCGCCTGTTTCCTGCACCGCGACTTCCACCCCGGCAACGTGCTGTTCACCGGCAACGGCGCCTCTCTCACGGTCAGCGGAGTCCTCGACTGGGTCGAGACCTCCTGGGGCCCGGCCGACTTGGACGTCGCCCACTGCTCCACCGCCCTGGCCCTGCTGCACGGCACCGAGACGGGCATGGCCTTCGCCGACGCCTACGAACGGACCGGCGCCACCCTGACCGCGACCGGCCCCGACCACCTGTACTGGCGGCTGCTGGACGCCCTCGCCTTCGCCCCCGACGCGGAGAAAGTCGCCGTCCCCTGGCGCGAACTGGGCCGCACCGACCTGACCCCGGCCCTGCTGACCGCACGCCTGGAGGACTACCTCCAAGCCCTGTTCGACCGCTACACCTGACCCACCCGCCAGGCCGCCCGCGAGTCCACAGCACCCGCCGCCATGTCCTCCAGAGCGTCAGGCACGGGCAGGACCTGCCCAACACCCGCGCACCCGCCGGCACCCGGCCCACGCCACGCCCCCGAGGCCGCCGCGACAAAGCCGACGGCGACGGCGACGGCCCCACGACCACAAACCACCCATCCACCCAACCCCGCCCTACAGGGCACTCTTCAGGGCCGAACACCGGGCACCGGCCCGCAGCCCAGGGACCGCCACACCCCTGCCGCCCCCACACCCCAGCAGCCAGGGACCGGGAATGTCCGCCCCTCGGTCACCCCACAAGGACACCGGCACACGGGCAGTAGGATCAACGACGTTGCCACCCGTCGTACACCACTGCCAGGAGGCCATTCATGACTCAGGTCACCCTCAAGGGAAGCCCTGTCGAGATCGGCGGCACAGTGCCCGCCACCGGCACCCAGGCCCCGCCCTTCACGCTCGTCGGCGAAGACCTCACCGACACCTCCCTCAACGACTTCGCCGGACAACGCAAGATCCTCAACATCTTCCCCAGCATCGACACCCCGACCTGCGCGACATCAGTGCGCACCTTCAACACCAAAGCCAGCGCACTCGAAAACACCGTCGTCCTGTGCATCTCCGCAGACCTGCCCTTCGCCCAGGCACGATTCTGCGGTGCCGAAGGCCTCGACAACGTCAAAACCCTCTCCACCCTCCGCGGACGCGACTTCCACCACACCTACGGCGTCTCCATCAACAACGGCCCCCTCGCCGGCCTCACCGCCCGCGCCGTCATCGTCCTCGACGAAAACGACACCGTCCTCCACACCGAACTCGTCACCGACATCACCAACGAACCGAACTACGAAACCGCCCTCACCACCCTCAGCTAACACACACCCCACAGTGCAGTGCAGTGCAGTGCAGTGCAGTGCCCCAGTGATCCCCCGCGGTCACCACCCGGCGGCAGAACACGGCACACCAGCCCGGGGAACGGCGTGGCAGGACGCCGCCGTGGACACCGTCCGGGAACTGCGCCGCCTGACGGGCTCTCCGGCCCGCGGGCACGGCGTCTACGCCCGCTCCGGGCCGGCCGGTCGTGCCGCGAGGTGGCCGAAGAGGTCCACGCGCTCGCGCTGCCCGCACAGGACGACGGCACGCCCGCCCGGGCCAGGGGCGCAGACGGTCCCGGCGCGGTCGCGGGCGTGCCGGCCGCCCTAGTGCTCGTCGACACCGGGCGGGCCGTGGAACTGATGGCCCTCCTGCCCGACGACCTCGTCCGCCCCGGACACCCGCTGCGCGACCTCGCCGCCACCCGCCGCATCGCCCGGCGGGTGGCCGGCCTGCCGGGCGGCGAGGCCCGCCGGCTGACCAACCTGTCCGGCCCCCGGCACTTCACCGTCCTGCTCCAGATCGGCGAGGACTGAACACCCACCCCCGAACCCGACAGCCCCGGCCCGCTCAACCGACCAGGCACAACCAGGCCCGCGCGAGCACGGCGTGACCGGGCTCACCCTGCGACCCGCCCGAACAGTGTTCAGCCAGGCCACCGAGCGCCACGGATGGCACAGGCCCCACCGGCCCGCGACGAGCAACCGGGTGGCCGGACCCCAGGCCGTCCTCGCTCGGCAGGCGCCGGCAGTCGGTCACCGAGTCACCGGTGAACATCACGGTGCTTCCCCGCCGGGCGGTAACCGTCATGTGCGTACTCCTTGCGCTCGGGTGAGGACGGGGACGGGGTCGGGGACTGCAGGGCCCCGGAACCCACCCGCACTCACACAACCAATCAACTCCGAAACACCAACCACCATCCGGCGCGGCAGCACGGTGGTGCCCCTTCCCGGGTGCTGCTCACGATTTGGCTCCACGGTGAGGCCGGACGTTCCCCGTTCGCGCGACCTGACCACCTGTTACCGTGCGCGGATGGACGATCTCGGACCCGTCGCCTGGCCACCGGAGCCGATCAAGACCGAGAGGCTCGTGCTCCGTGAGCCCGAGGCCCGGGACCGCGCGGCGTTCGTCGGGCTGTACGCCTCGCCGGAGGTGCACACCTTCCTCGGCGGCTCCCGACCCCGCCACGAGTTGGAGCGCGAGATGCCGAGAGTGCCCGAGCGGTGGCCCGGGAGCTTCGTGGTTGATCGCGACGGGTCGATGATCGGTCAGGTGCTGCTCAGGAGGGCGACGGGGCACCGCCGCCCGGCTGTTGCGGGGAAGGTCGATCTCGGCTATCTGTTCCTGCCGCAGGCCTGGGGATTCGGGTACGCCGCCGAGGCGTGCACGGCGGCACTCGGCTGGCTCGCCGGCGCCCTTCCGGGCGAACCGGTCGTGCTCACCACCCAGACCGCCAACGTCAGTTCGATGCGGCTCGCGGCAAAGCTGGGGTTCACCGAGGTGGAACGGTTCGCGGCCTGGGGCGCCGAGCAGTGGCTCGGCATGTGCTCGCCGATCACGCCCTCCGGCTGACTGCGCCGCGCCCACGCACCCACCCGGCCGCCGCGCCGGAGGCGGCGTACCGCCCCGGCGGGCGGCCGCGACGCCGTCCGCTCGAAGGCGACTACGGAGCGACCTCGCCCTCGATCACCGGCCCGGCCGCAGCCCAGTAGCCGCCGTTCGTCGGCCGGCGCGAGCACAGGTCGTCGCGGACCTGCCCGGCCAGCCGCCGGGTGTCCCGCCGGTTGACCGTCGCGCCGACGCCCGCGCCCAGGAGCAGCGGGGTCACGGACGGCAACCGGCGCATCCAGCTGCGGGCGAGCCGGCGGCGAACCTGCTGGCGTACCTCCGCGCCCAGCGCGAGCGCCGCGAAGCCGGCCGGGCGGGTCAGCAGCATGGCGTCGATTCCCCGGCGGTTCGCCCAGGCTCCCAGGTAGGCCCCGGCCCGCTGGGTCGCACTGCCCTGCGCCGGGACGCCGTAGACCTCGTGCAGTTCGGCGATCAGCTTCACCTCCACGGCCGCCACCGCGAGCGTCTCGGCCGCGATCTCCACCGCCATCGCGGGCGGCACCGGCAGCATGGCCGCCGCACCGACGCCCGCGCCGAGCGCGGCGGCGGCCCGGGTGGCCCCGGCGACCAGCAGATCGGCCAGGTGCTCGGGGTCAGCCGCGTCCGGGTGCTGGGCACGGAGGGTAGCCAGATCGCGGACGGGGATCCGCGGCGCCGTCCGCATCAACTGCTCGGTGAGCGCCTTACCCCCGAGCACCGCTCCCCTGGCCGCCACCCGGCCACCGCCGCCCAGCCGCCGAGCCACGCCCGCCACCAGCGCCCGGCCCCGGCCACGCTCGACGTGGTACTCGGCGACGTGCCAGGCCCCGACCGGCCGCTCGGCCCCCTCGACCAGCTCGCTCAGGCCCTCGGCCAGGCCCGCCTCCGTCCCCGGACCGGGACCGGCCCGGGCGGCGGGATCATCGGCAAGGACGGTGTCGGGTCGCGCCGGATCAGCCCCCGAACCCTTGGGATCCGAACGGCCCGGCCACTTGAAGCGGCCCGCTTTACGGAAGACTGCCATGCATGTCGGTTACCCCGTCCACGCATCCGCACGCCCCACAGCGGGACTCCGGCCCGCACCGAGGCTCTGACCCGAGGCTCTGACCTGCACCGGGCCTCGTGACGACCATCGGCTCATCGGTCACGCTGCGTGGCAGACCGCGGCCGCAGTCGACCTGTCCCGCCGCGGGTCGACCTGCCCCCTGTCATCCTGGTCCGGCCGCGACCACGAGGTCCCACATCGTCCTGGAGTCCTCCGGAATCCCGGAGTCCTGAAGGCCCGGATGCCTAAACGCCTGGACGCCTGGACACCGGCACTGCGCTCGCTGACGGAATCCCGTCGATCGCCTGCCGATGGTCCTGTCGGCAGCCCCAGCGCCTGTTGCCCACCGGCAGGACCGGCCCTGGCCTCCTAGCCGTTGCCGAGGGTGAGTTGGGCGATGGTCCCGAGCACCTCGGTGTCGTCCCCGTCGAGCAGCGAGGCGTGCACGGCCGCCGGGTCGCCCGCGGCATAGCCGTTCTGGTTCAGCGTCGTGACCGGGACGACCGCCGTCACCGTCGCGCCCGTGCAACTCGGCGCGAACCGGGCGGTGCCGAGGGCACCCGAGCGCCGGTCCTCGGCGATCACGGTCGCGGACCTGACGAAGCCGCCGGCGTCGCAGGAGTACGCGAGGGTGACGTTCACCGTCCTGGAGGTGCCGCCGGCGACGGTCGCGCCGTCGATCCGCACACCGGTGTCGGCTTGCGCCGGAGCTGCGCCGGGCAGCAGCCCCACGGCCACTGCGGGGGCGCCGAGCCAGGTCACGATCCTGCCGTTCATGGGAACCCTTCCGTTGTCGGTTACCCGTCATGCTACGAACGACCGTGCGCACCAGCCAGGTTCAACCATGAACGTTGAAGCAGCGTTCATCCAGAGGCCCCTCCGTCCACGGCTCCGGGAAGCAGGGCTCAGCCGCCTGGAAGGCACCCCCGGGGCCCGGGTCACGACACCACGCGGCCCGGCGACGGGCAACAGGCGCCCGACGCGGGCGAGCTGGGAAACAAGCCACCCTGCAGTCCGGGCACAGTGAGCAGTTCGGCGAACCGGTCGAGTCCGGCGGTCACCGAGCCGGGGGTCGCCGAGAGCGACCCCGGAGCCTGGCCCGCCCACCCTCCTCATCCCCGCAGCCGCAGGCCGGCCACGGAAGTCGGGGAAGTGAGGCAAACGCCGCCCGACCCGCCGCGGGCGCCGGTAGCGTGACCGAATGGATCAAGACCAGCGGCACCTCCACTCATCCTCCTTCGGCGCGGCGGCGGCCGCCTACGCCGAGCACCGCCCGGACTACGCGCACTCCGCCGTGCAGTGGGCGCTGGACGCCGCGCCCGGCGTCGGCGCCTCACGCCGTCCCCGGGTGCTCGATCTCGGCGCCGGGACGGGCAAGTTGACGGCCACACTGCTCGCGCTGGGGGTCGATGTCGTCGCCGTGGAGCCGGACCCGGCGATGCTGGGCGAGCTGCGCCGGGCGTTGCCGGAGGTCCGGGCGCTGTCGGGCAGTGCCGAGGCGATTCCGCTGCCGGACGGGTCCGTCGACGCCGTGCTGGCCGGCAATGCCATGCACTGGTTCGACATGGCGGTCGCGGGGCCCGAGATCGCCCGGGTGCTGACGCCCGGCGGGGTCCTGGCGGGGTTGTGGAACGTCCTGGACGACCGGGTGGGGTGGGTCGCCGGGCTGGCGCGGGTGAGCGGGCCGGCGGCGGTCGGGCCGCGTGACACCCCGGGCAGTTGGCGCGTCGAGACGGCCGTCGCGCACCTCCCGAGGGACGGCGGGGAGACCCGGTTCGGTTCACCGGAGCAGGAGGTGTTCCCGCACGGGCAGCCGCGCACCGCGAACTCCCTGGTCGCGACCCTCGCCACCCGCGCTGGGATGCTGGTGATGCCGGACGAGGAGCGGGCCGCCGCGCTGGGCCGGATCCGGGCGTTCCTCGCGAGCCGGCCCGAGACCGCGGACGACGGCTTTACCCTGCCGATGCTGACGGCCGTGCTGCGCGTCCGGCGGTTGTGAGGCCCCGCGCCTTCTCGTCCCACCGTCGGGGCGCAGGCCGACGCGAGGCCCGCGCCGCAACCGCCGGTCACAGTCGGCCCGGCACGCCCGGGCCATACTCGCCGGCATGACGCGCGTGCCCCGGCTGGTCACCTTCGCCCTACGCGCCGCCACCGGGGCTGCGGCGCTCGCCCGGCGCGAGGGCGGCGGCCACGCAGCCGAGGACCCGCTCCAGCCCGTGGCCGAACTGCTCGTCGCGGCTCAGCCGCGGCTGGCGCGCCTCCATCGCGATCCTGCCGAAGATCGGGTACTGCCCGCTCTCCAGCAGTTGTTGGACGTACGGGTAGCTGCGGGCCAGCCACTCGGCCTCGCTCAGACCGCTGCGGCGGACCTCCTCGGTCCAGCTGACCTCGTCGCGTGCGTCGCTCTCGACGTAGCCGTTGAGGAGGGCGATCAGGCCGAGGTTCTCGTCGATCGGGAGGTGGGCGTCGAGGACTCCCATCACCCCTTCGATCAGCCGCAGTTGGTTGGGTCCGAAGCCGGGCACCGCGCGGTGCACGGTGGCGATCCACGGGTGCCGCAGCCACATGGCGCGCAGTCCGTGGGCGTAGCGGGTGAGGTCGGCGCGCCAGTCACCGGAGGGCATGCCCTCGACGTCGATCTCGCCCATCAGCCGGTCGGCCATCAGCTGGATCAGCTCGTCGCGGCCGGGGACGTACCGGTAGAGCGACATCGCACCGGCGCCGATCTCGGCGGCGATCCGCCGCATCGTGGCGGCTTCCAGGCCTTCGGTGTCGGCGATCCGGACGGCGGCCTCGGTGATCCGGGCGCGACTGTAGGCGGGTTTGGGCCCGCGGGCGGGGCGCTCGGGCCGCATCCAGATGTTCACGTACTCGGCTTCGGTCACCGTCGGTCCTTCTGCTTGCGTACACGGTACCCAGTAATCTAGCTTGGCCGCCATGACCGCGTACAACGTACTCAGTCGAGGGGTGGAGTGATGGCGGCTGGGACCGACGAACCCCCGCCCATCGCCGCCGAGGACCGCGACACCGCCGTACGACGACTGCGGGAGGCGTACGGCCAAGGGCAGTTCCCACACGAGGAGTTGGACGACCGCCTGCACCGGGCGCTCACCGCCGCCACCCACGACGAACTCACCGGGTCGCTCACCGGGCTCCCCGAGCCGCCCCCGCCCGCCACGGCCACCATCACCGGCGCCGCCCCCGGCGGGCGGATCCACCGGCGCGGCGTCTGGGAGGTCCCCCGGACCCTCACCGTCGCCTCCGCGCTCGGCCGGGTACGCCTGGACCTCTCCCGGGCGGTCATCGCCCATCCGGTGGTCGACATCGAGCTGTACCTCGGCACCGGCGGCGCCGCGATCATCGTCCCCCGGGACGCGGTGGTCGACCTCGGGGGTCTGCGGACCGGCCGGAAGGCACCGCGCTACCGGCCCCGCCGGCCCGCGCGACCCGGCGGGCCGGTCATCCGGATCTCCGGGGGCGTCGGGCTGGGACGGCTGAGCGTCCGTCACGCCCGCTGGTGAGCCCCCGGCTCAGCCGGTAGCCGTGCGCACCGCCTCGATGAAGCCGCTTTCCAGGCCGGCGCCCTCCGGCAGCGGGCGTCCGTAGCCGTTCCCGACCTCGGCAAGGGAGGTCGTCCGGGCATCCCAGCCATGGGCGTTGAGCCACTGGTCGGTGTCGGGGCCCAGCCCGCCCTGCCACAGCTCGATGACATGGGCCAGCGCGGGATCGCGCGGGGTCCGGGAGACGTCCCGGCCCCGCTCCATCAGCAGCCGGCTGCCGGGGGCGGACAGCGAGCCGACGGCCGTGAGCAGCCCGGCCGCCTGCTCTGCGCTCAGGTAGACCACCAACCCCTCGGCCAGCCAGACGGTGGGGCGTTGCGGGTCGAAGCCGGCCTCGACCAGCCGGCGCGGCCAGCCCGGGTCCAGCAGGTCGCCGGGCAGGGCGTCGCGCTCACACGTCGGCACCGCGTCGGCGGAGTCGAGCACCCGCTGCTTGAACTCCAGCACCGGCGGCAGGTCCAGTTCAAACAGCCGGGTGCCGGCGGCCCAGTCCAGTCGGTAGGCCCGGGTGTCCAGCCCGGCGGCCAGCAGCACCACCTGGTCGGCGCCGGCGGCCGGCAGCCGGTCGTCGTAGAAGCGGGTCCGCAGCCTGATGTGCACGACGAGCCCCGCGGCGAGCCCGCTGGCCGGCCGCCGGTCGGGGGCTCCGGTGGGCATCCCGGCGGCCTCGACGAACCCGGCCGCGTACGGGTCGGTGAACAGCGGGTCGGGCCGGGCGCTCTCGTGGGCCCGTACCCGTGCGACGCCCAGGGCGGTACGGGAGACCGGGCTCATCGCGTCAGGTGTCGTCGTCATGCCCGTCAATCTATCGCCGCCTGACAAGTCCGCTCCGGCCAGCGGCAATTCCTCGCGCGCTCCGCCGTTCCCTGGCATGATCCGGTCTGCACCCAACGGACAGGAACGATCTGCGGACGACTGGGTACGGGCGGAGCGAGCAGCAACGGTACGGCCGGTGGGGAGATGCCGATGAACGCGCGGATGGCACGGACGACACCGACGGCAGTGACGGCACTGACGGCACTGACGACGCCGGACGGTGACGATGCCTGAGGACTCCGTCCCCCTCCAGGACGCGCAGCCGAAGTCGACGTCCCGGCCCCGGCCCCGGCCACCGAGCCCGAAGCCGCGCCCCGGCCTCGGCGGGCTGCTCCGGGCCGCCCTCCCCGCCGCACTCGCCGTGCTCGGCCTCGCCCTCACAATCCTCGGCTTCGTCCGGTTCACCGACACCTTCGAGCAGACCCGTGCGTACCGCGCCACCCCGACCTGCGCCGCGGACGCGAAGCCGGGCGCGGACTGCGTGACGCTGGAGAGCGGCCGGGTGACGAAGAAGGAGGAGGAGGCCGGCTCCGACTCGACCGACTACATGCTGACGGTGTCCCGCGAGACGGCGCCCACCGGCCGCTACGCCGTCGGCAAGGCCTTCTACGAGGACGTCGACGCCGGCACCACCGTGGAGTTGAGGATCCTCCACGGCAAGGTGTTCGAGCTCAGCTTCCAGGGGCACCGGTCCCGGCCCGAGAACACCCCGTACCTGACGATCTTCGAGTTCAGCGGACTGATCGGGGTCGGGATGATCATGATCATCGGCGGCCTGTTCGGGGACCTGGAGTTCATGCTCTTCATCTCCCTGGGGTACTCCGCCGGCGCGACGCTCCTCACCGCGTTCGGCTCCCTACTGCTGATCAGTCTCCAGTGGCCGCTGCTGGTCACCCTGCCCATCGCCGTCGCCTGCTGGCTGATCGCGGCGGCCATCAGCCACAGCGCCTTCAAGGAGTTCTGAGCCCGGCCGCACCGCGCCACCGGACCGCGCCACCAGACCGGGCCACCCGAACCGCGCACCCCCGCCCGCCGGCCCTGTCCGACCCCCGCACTACGCTCCCCGCATGACCGCCGCACCGTACCCGTCCGAACCCCACGGCACCGAGGACACCGAAATCGCCGATGTCACCGAAGACAGCGATGTCACCGATGTCACCGATGTCACCGCTGCCACCGGGAACGACGAAACGTACGACGAGTACGAGGAGGCCGAGCCGGTCCCGAGCGAGGAGCTGGCCGCCGACCCCGCCTTCTGGTTCGCCCACCTCCTCCTCATCCTGAGCCACGACGTGGACGAGCCGGAGGCCTACGGCGTGCCGCAGGAGGCCTACGACGCCATGATGGCGCGGCTGTTCGACGCAGAGGCGCCCCCGCTGCTGTTCCGGGCGCCGTTCCGGCACGGGCACACCGCCTGCGTGACGTACCAGAGCTTCGAGGACGAGAGCCTCATCGACTTCTTCGTCGAACACCCCGACTGGGGCCGGTTCGGCTTCCTCGGGCAGTTCGGCCCGCACGGCTCCGCCCCGGGACTCTCCTGGCCGGAGCTGGTCAACCTCGCGCGGAGCGAGGGCGATCCGGGCGCCGAGGGCCTCCGGGACCGGGCGCAGCGGCTGTTGCTCCTCCTCCCGGCGCTCGGCGACGCGGACACGCCCCTGGCGGAGGCCCGGCTCACGGTGGCCGAGGCACTGGTGGCGGTCGGGCTCCGCCCGGACACCGCCGGGGAGTTCGCCGCCCGGCTGCTGGGCGATCCGGCACGGCACGAGCCTCGGTGGGTCCTCACTCCGGAGAGCCCGATCCCGCTCTGCACGTCGGACTACAGCCCCCGGCAGGTGCCGCTCGCGCTCGGCATCACCGAGGAGCAGGCCCTGGCCCTGGCGGAGGCGCTCCAGGGGCGGTAACCGGCCGGTGAGCGATTGTCAGGTCCCGAACAAGGGAAGGAACCTCCCCACACCCGCCACCCACCGGGAGGACCTCCATGCACGTCAGGAACACACGCCTCAGGAACCTGCGCGTCAGGACCACCCACGCCAGGACCAGAACCGCATCCGCCCTGCTGACCGCCGCCCTCGCCGCGGCCCTCCTCGGCGCCGCCCCCGCCTGGAGCGCCCCGGCCACGGACGGCTCGAGCGCCCCGGCGGCGGGCGGACCCCGGCACCAGGTGGAGGCCTTCGCCGAGGACGGCTCCATCTCCCGCGCCACCGCCCCCGCCGCCTCCCCCTACCTGGCCGCCCCGCCCGCCGGCCTCACCGCACCGGGCGCCGACGGCGACGGTGAGGTCACCGCCCTGGTCCGCAACGGCGACCCGGCCACCAAGCTCGACGTGGTGGTCATCGGCGACGGCTACTCCGCCCAGGAGCAGGGCAAGTTCCGCACCGACGCCGCCGAGAAGTGGCGCGAGATCACCGCCGTCGAGCCGTACGCCGACTACCAACGGCTGTTCAACGTCTGGGCGGTGTCCGCCGTCTCACCCGAGTCCGGCGTCACCGGCGACCCGGACCGGGCCACCGTCCGGCACACCGCGCTCGGCTCCTACTTCTGGTGCGACGGCGTGGAACGGCTGCTCTGCCTGGACGAGAAGGCCGTCGACCGCTACGCCGCCAAGGCCCCCCAGGCGGACCTGGTGATCGTGGTGGCCAACAGCACCAAGTACGGCGGCGCGGGCTACAACGACATCAAGTCCCCGCTCGGCTACGAGGGCATCGCCACCGTCGCGGGCGGCAACGCGAAGTCCGGCCAGATCGCCGTGCACGAGACCGGGCACTCGCTGGGCAAGCTGGCCGACGAGTACGCCTACGACGGCCAGGGCACGTACCAGGGCGCCGAACCGCCCGAGGCCAACCTCAGCACGCTGACCGCCGACCGGATGCGCGACCAGGGCACCAAGTGGGCCCGCTGGCTCGGCCAGGCCTCGCCCGACGGCGGGACGGTCGGCGGCTACGAGGGTGGCGGCTACTACCCGACAGGGCTGTACCGGCCGACCGAGAACTCGATCATGCGCTCGCTCGGACGCGAGTTCAACCTGCCCGGGCGGGAGGCCATGATCGCCGGTTTCTACCGCCACGCCACCCCGCTCACCAGCCCCACCCCCACCGGCAGTTGGCTCACGGCCGCCGAGCAGCTCATCGTCGACCTGCCGGTGCCCGGCACCGAACTGCGCTGGTACCTGGACGGACGCGAGCAGCCCCGCCTGCGCGGACGCACCGCCCTCGACCTCGGCGCTCTCCACCTCACCGGCCCGCGCTCCCGGCCGCACCTGCTCAGCGCCGTCGCCACCGACCCGACCCCGGCGGTGGCGGACCCTGCTCTGCGGAGCGAACTGACCGGCAGCCTGTCCTGGCTGGTGACCCGCTAGCGAACCCCGGCCCGGCCGATCGGGGCTGGGCGCGGCCTCACGAGACCCCGGCCAGGACGCCCGAGGCGGCCGGCACCCGAACCGCCGGCACCGGACGGTCAGGGCGCCGCCCCGGACCCGGCAGCGGACCGCCGTCGAGCCCGGGGCGCCGGAGCCGCCCGCCGGGGAGGTTGGGCCCCGGGGAGTGTCGGAACGCGTCCGCCTCCCACCCACCCCGTTCGACCACATCGCTTCCTCGGCCACTACGCCTTCACCCGCGCCCCGGCCCCCGGCACGCGGCCCCCGGCACGCGCCCGCCGGGCGACCCGCACACCACCGAAGAGGACATCGCGGAGGCGTGAACCCGCCGCCCGCCGCCTGCCGCCCGGCACTCCGGGTCCTCGCCCCGGGAGTCCTGCCCCGCCCCCGTTCGATTCGCGACACCGCGTCGGGGGCCGACGGGCGCGCGAGGCGGATCCCCCCGTGTGACCCGGATAACTTGTGTCACGACACATGTGCCGTGTAATGTGTCCGATATGAACACTTCAGAGAAGATTCCGACCCTGGTCTTCATCCCCTGCTTCTCCGGCGCTCCGTGGAGCGCCGAGCAGCTCGCCCCCTACGGCCAGGCTCCCCAGCGCACGCTGCGCCTGCCCGAGGGTGTCGACGACATCGAGCGCTACGCCGACCACGTCCAGGACGCGGTCGCCGACCTCGACGACTACGTGCTGGTCGGCGACTCGTTCGGCGCCAACATCGCGCTCGCGCTCGCCACCCGCCGCCCGAAGGGCCTGCGCGCCCTGGTCCTGTCCGGCGGCTTCGCGGCCAACCCGGTCGACTCCAAGCCGTGGAAGGCCCTGATGCGGGTGATCGGCAAGGCCCGCGGCCCGCTCTACACCCAGCTGACACTGCGAGCCCACGCCCACCGCCTCGCCTCCCCGTTCGACGGCGAGGGACAGGTGCCCTGGAGCGAAGCGCGCAGCCGCGACCTGTTCCTCGCCAACACCCCGGCCGCCTCCTTCGGCGCGCGCGTGCAGGCCAGTCTCACCGCCGACTACGTCGACGCGCTCGGCCGGGTCCAGGTCCCGACCCTGATCCTGTCCCCCTCGCACGACGTGCTGATCGGCGAGAACGCCTCCACGATCATGCTCACGGGCATCCCCGACGCCCGGGAGGTCGTGCTGCCGCGCACCGGCCACATGTTCCGCTTCTCCCACCCCGCCACCTACGCCGCCGCGGTCGAGGACTTCCTCGCCACCGCCCTGCCCGGATCCCGGACGGTCACGGGTGCGTAAGGCCGAACACCTGCGGTTCGCGATCCTGGCGGCCCAGCGCGAAGGCAACCGGCTGCTGATCCAGGCCCTCAAACCCCACGGCATCACCCCCTCGCAGGCCGAGGTGCTGCGCCTGCTCCAGCAGCACGGCACCTTGAGCCTGAGCGGGCTCGGACAGCTCCTGGTGTGCGAGAGCGGCACCAACCCCAGCCGGCTGGTCGACCGCGTCGTCGCGGCCGGGCTGGTCGAGCGCCGCACCGACGCCGAGGACCGCCGCTACCTCCACCTCAGCCTCACCCCCGAGGGCGAACGCCTGGCCACCGAGGTAGCCGGCATCGAAGCGTTCCTCTACGCCTCGATGGATGCCGCCTGCGAGGGCCTGGACACCGACGCCATGCTCGCCTTCCTGCACAACTTCATCGACCCCCTGCCCTCGGGCAAGGCCCTCAACAAGCGCCTCGGCCTCGACTGACGCCACGACCGCACGGGAGCCGTCGACCGCGCGCCCGGCGAAGGAACGACCATGCAGTTCGAGAACACCCTGACCATCCACGCGCCCGCCGACGAGGTCTTCGCCTACCTCGCGCGGCCCGAGAACCTCCCCCGCTGGAACTACGCGCTCGACACCATCGAGCGGACCTCCCCGGGACCGATCGGCGTCGGATCGACCTACCGCCAGACCCGCACGCTCCCCCGCCCGGCCGAGGAACACTTCCGCATCTCCGAGTACGACCCCCCGAGCCTGCTGACCGCGGAAGGCGACTTCGGCCCGCTCACCGGCACCACCACCTACCGGCTGACCCCGCTCGACCAGCACACCACCCGACTGGTCAACACCGTCCACCTCACCGCCTCCGGAGCCCTCAAGGCCGTCGCCGCGCTCGCCGGCCCCCGGGTCAAACACGCGGTCGCGAAGAACCTCGACGTCCTGAGGGACATCCTCGAAACCCGATGACCCCCCGCACCCCCGACTGCCCGCCCACAGACGACCGCGGGGACAGATCCGCCGCCGTACCGCTAGTTCCCGTTCCCGTACTCCCCGAAGGCCAGGTTCTGGCGGGCGCCGAGGAAGTAGTCCTGGCCGTCCTCGAAGCCCAGCGGCCCGAGCAGCTCCTGCAACGGCCCCCACAGCTGCGGCGGGACGGGGTACGAGCCCGCCATCATCCAGTCGTCGTCGCCGAGTTCGGCCGCGAACAGGTGGCGGACCCGCAGGTACTCCTCCCGACCGAGCAGTCGGGAGGAGTGCTGGCGGTCGTCCGCTCCGTACCCCTCCAGCTCCCAGAGCACGTTCCGTCCGTCGGCGAATAGGGAGTCCTGGTGGGCGTGATCATGGTTCACGCCCACACCCTAGTGTCAGGTGAGCGGTCGGCGCTGGTGCGGCACCTCCGGAGGGCGCCGCCGCAGCGGGGCCAGTTCGCGCTCCAAGGTCCGGACGTCCCGGGCGATGCGCGCCGCGAGCTCCCTCGGCTCCGTGTCGCTCGGCAGTCGGCGCGTCCAGGAACGGGCCTTGGCCGGGCCGTCCTGGACCATGTGGAAGGTGAGCCCCACCCTGCCGCCGACATCGGCCAGGCTCACCAGGATCCGGGTGTCGGAGAGGTCGATGGTGACCTCGTTGCCGATGCACGAGCATGCCACCAGGCCCTCGATGTCCTCCTCCGCCAGGTACCTGGCCAGCGGAACCGCCCTCCCCCGGACCAGAAACGGACGTGCCACCGAACCCACGGGAACCGCCTCCTCTCGCCGTACGCGTGCTGCCCCGGCCAGGCGCAAGCGCGCCGCAACAGTCCGGGCTCCGCCCATGCTCCACCACGCCACCGGAAAGCGCCAACTCGGTGTCTCACCAAGTGAATTGAGCGCAGGCACCAGACCGGCGCACCGGCGCACACCCGGGCGCACCGGGCGGCTCAACGGGCCTCCGGGAGCGGCTGGTTCGGCGCCGACCGGACCATCGGCCGGCCGGGACCTGCGAAGTGCCCACCCACACGCGGCAGATGGGCACCGGAAGGGCGCGCCGGCCCCAGCGGCTCAGCGGCCGGCCCGGCGGTTCAGCCGTCGTGCCATCGATTCAACGGCCCCGAGCCGACGAACCATAGCCGCCGCACACACACCCGAGCGATGCTCGCGCATGCGCCCGCCCGGCGCCGTCGGGCGGCCCGGGGCGCACCGGACTTGCCGACGGCCCGCCACCGCGGGTAGCTTTGAACATGTTCAGTTTGAACTCGTTCAAAGCTCCCGGGGGGACCGGATGACAGGACGCCTCTTCGCCTTCCGAACCGATCGGCCCTGGCCGATCGCCCTGTTCGCGTCGGTCACCTGGCTGCAGCCCTGGACACTGATGGGCACGACCGCGGCCTGGTGGATCCTCACTCTCTGGGGCCTGTCCCTGGCACTCACCGCGCTGCCCCTCGGGATCGCGGACCCGCTGACCTTCCGCCACACCTGCCTGGCCGTGGGCGGGGTGGTGCTCAGCACCCAGGTCACACTTGCCGCCCCGTACCTCCCGCTCCCGCCGCCGTTCTCCGTCATCCTGTTCCCGGCCGGCGGCCTCCTGCTGCTCGCGGGCTGGAAGCGCGGCGGCCTGACCCGGGCGACCCTCGCCGCGCTCCTGCTCGTCATCCCCGCCGCGACCGCGTTCGCGACGCTCTTCCCGCCGCCCTGACCGCACCACGCCGATCGCACCGCCCCCACCGCACCACGCCGATCGCACCGCCCCCACCGCACCACGCCGATCGCACCGCCCCCACCGCACCACGCCGGTCGCACCGCCCTCACCGCCCCACGCTGAACGCGCCACGCTGATCGCAGCCCCGCGATTCCACCCACGTTCACCGTCATCTCCGGGGGACCTCATGAACGACCGTCCGTGTTCGCTCCGCGCCGACCGCCCGTGGCAGCTCGTCGCGCTGGCCGGGGCCAGCTGGCTGCCGCCCTGGGCGGTAGCGGGCCGCGACGTCAACGGGGAGATCGTCGCGATCTGGCTCCTGCTGCTCGCGCTGACCGTGCTGCCGCTGTCCTACCGCGACCCGCGCGCGTTCCGCCGGACCTGCCAGACCGTCGGCGGGATCCTGCTCGGCCTGGAGATCGTGGTCTCGATACCGTTCCTCCTGCTGGTCCTGCCGTTCCTGGTCGCCTTCCTGCCGGCCGGCGCAGTGCTGCTGCTCGCGGGCTGGAAGCGCGGCGGGCCGGTCCGCACCGGCCTCGCCGCCGTCCTGACGGCCTTCCCGTTCGTGGTCGCCGTCGGCGTGCTCTGCCACTCCCATTGACCCCGCCCGGGCGGCGCCCCGGCCGCCGCCGGGGCATCATGACGGAGGAATCGCCACCGTTCACCGAGCGTGACGACCGGGACGCCACCCGGCGAAGGAGGCCCGTCATGACCGACCCGTCGAAGTCGACCCCGTCCCACCGCCCGCAGGCGCCACCGGGGGTGATCGCCACCGATGTACCCGCCCGGCTGGACCGGCTGCCGTGGTCCCACTGGCACTGGCGGATCGTGATCGGCCTGGGCACCGTCTGGATCCTGGACGGCCTGGAGGTGACGATCGTCGGCAACATGGCGGGTCGCCTCGCCCAGGACGGCAGCGGCATCTCGATCACCACCAGCCAGGTGACCACCGTCGCCGCCGCCGTCTACGTGGCGGGCGCCTGCACCGGAGCACTGTTCTTCGGCTGGCTGACCGACCGGCTCGGCCGCAAGAAACTGTTCATGGTCACCCTCGCCGTGTACCTGGCCGCCACCGCCGTCACCTCGCTGTCCTGGACGGCCTGGTTCTTCTTCCTCTGCCGCTTCTTCACCGGCTTCGGGATCGGCGGTGAGTACGCGGCGATCAACTCGGCGATCGACGAGCTGATCCCGGCCCGGGTGCGCGGCCGGGTCGACCTGATCATCAACGGCAGCTTCTGGATCGGTGCCGCGGTCGGCGCCTTCGCCTCGATCGCCCTGCTCAACACCTCGCTGTTCGCCACCGACCTCGGCTGGCGGCTCGCCTTCGGCATCGGCGTGGTGCTGGGGCTGGTGATCCTGCTGGTGCGCCGGCACGTCCCGGAGAGCCCGCGCTGGCTGTTCACCCACGGCCGGGCGGAGGAGGCCGAACAGGTGGTGGCCGAGGCGGAGGAGGCGATCGAACGGGAGACCGGACGGCCGCTGCCGCCGGTCACCGGGGAGCCGATCCTGATCCGCGAGCGCGAGCCGCTCGGCTTCGGCGCGATCCTGCGCACGGTGATCGCCCGCTACCCGCGCCGCACCGCGCTCGGCCTGGCGCTCTTCATCGGCCAGGCCTTCCTCTACAACGCGGTGACCTTCGGTTACGCGACCATCCTGACCACCTACTTCGCCGTACCGGAGGGCAACACCGGGTACTACTTCGCGGTGATCGCCGTCGGCAACTTCCTCGGCCCGCTGCTCCTCGGCCACCTCTTCGACTCGCTGGGCCGCAAGCCGATGATCGCCGGCACGTACATCGGTTCCGGCGTCCTGCTGTTCGCCACCGCCGCCCTCTTCGAGCGCGGCTCGCTCTCCGCCGCCTCCATGACGGGCTGCTGGACGGCCGTGCTGTTCCTCGCCTCGGCCGGGGCCAGCGCGGCCTACCTGACGGTCAGCGAGATCTTCCCGCTGGAGACCAGGGCCCTGTCCATCGCCTTCTTCTACGCCGTCGGCACGGCGGTCGGCGGCATCAGCGGCCCGCTGCTCTTCAACGGCCTGGTGAGCAGCGGCGAGGTCTCCGACACCACGCTCGCCTTCTGCATCGGCGCGGCGCTGATGACGGCCGCCGGCCTGGTGGAGGCGGTGATCGGCGTACGGGCGGAGCGGCGCAGCCTGGAGTCGCTGGCTGCGCCGCTCAGTGCCGTCACCCGGTCACCGGGTTCCTAGGGTCCGTCTTCGAACCGCCGCCTGCGGGGCGACGCCGGGGCACGTGCTAGCGGAGCACCCCCCGGACGGCCTCGGGGTCGGTGGGCGCGAGCGGGGCGGCCTCGGCGGCCTGGGCGGCCGATCCGGCCGTGAGCGCCTTGGCGGCGGGCGGCGGGGTGATGTACGCCGGTGCCGGGTCGTCCTCGGGGGCGCAGGTCTTGGCGATGCGTCCCTTGCCCTGGGGCAGGCTGCCGTCGCGCAGGTAGGCGGTGAAGGTGTCGTCCAGGCAGGCGTTGCCGTGGAAGAGGATCTCGTGGAAGCTGCCGCCGTTCTGGACGACGAGCTTGGAGCTCGGCAGGGCGTCGTGCATGGCGAGGCCGCCCTGGTAGGGGGTGGCGGCGTCCTCGGTGGACTGGAAGAGCAGGACCGGAGGCAGGTTCTTGCCGGTGATCTTCAGCCGGCCCGCCGGGTTGCCCTGGTAGGGCCAGAACATGCAGGCGGCGTTGTACCACATGTTGTTGTAGGCGTAGAAGGGTGCGCCGGCGTTGACCTTGGCCTGGTCCTTCTTCCAGTACTCCCAGTCGCGCGGCCAGGCGTTCTCGGTGCACTGGGCGGCGTTGTAGGCGGGGAAGGCGCCGTCGTCGGCGCCGGGGGCCGCGTACTTGTTGTAGGCGATGTTCAGCGGCCGGGTGTCGTGCTGGGTGAGGTAGCCGGAGAGCACGGTGGCCATCCGGGGCCAGCGCAGGAAGTTGTAGCCGCCGCCGTAGAAGGTGTCCTCGAACTCGGCGGGGCCGATCTTCCCGGGTGCCGGGGCGGCGTCGACCGGGTCCTTGCGCAGCGCGTCCTCGACCTGCTGGTAGGCCTTCGCCACGGCCTGCGGGTCGGTGCCGAGGTGGTAGACGGAGTCCGCCTTGGCGGCCCAGGCGGTGAAGGCGTCGAAGCGGCGCTGGTGTTCCTGGTCCTGCAGCACGTTGTGGTCGTACCAGCTGATGCTCGGGCCGACGATGCTGTCCAGCACCATCCGGCGCACGTGCGAGGGGAAGAGCTGGCCGTAGGTGGAGCCGAGCGAGGTGCCCCAGGAGCCGCCGTAGTAGTTGATCTTCGGCACGCCGAGGGCCCGGCGGATGCTGTCCAGGTCGCGGGCGTTGTCGACGGTGGTCATGTGCGGCAGCAGCCAGGACCAGTCGGCCGCGCAGTCGGCCGCGTAGCCGGCCGCCTTCTTCAGCCAGGCCTTCGAAGTGCCCTGGCTCAGCTGGTAGTCGGGGCGTTCGGCATCGAAGTAGTGGGCGTCGCAGATGACATGGGGGTCGCTGCCGTTGGTGCCGCGCGGGTCGAAGCCGATCCAGTCGTAGGTGGAGGCGACGTCCGCCGGGATGCTTCCGGAGATGTAGGCGGGCATCCAGAGCCCGGAGTCGCCGGGGCCGCCGGGGTTGAGCAGGATCGGGCCCTGCTGCTTGTCCTTGGGGGCGGTGGCGGGCAGCCGGTTGAGCTTGATCTTGATCTTGCGGCCGTGCGGGTCGGCGTAGTCCACCGGCACGTCGAGCATCGCGCACTGGAGCGCCGGGGTCTTGGCGTCGTTGCAGGAACTCCAGGCGAGCTTGCCCTGGCCGGTGTCGGCCAGATCGGGGCCGTCGGGCTCGGTGGCGGAGGCCGGGCCGACGATCCCGCCGAGGGTGGCCACGGCTGCGGCGGCCGCGAGGAGGGCGATGGCTTTTCTCATGGGGAGCATGATGTGACATGTGCAATGGCACATCTAGGGTCCGAACCGGACTTTACCAAGCTTTGACCCGATCGCGGGTGCCCAGCTGATCATCAGACCTTTACCGCCGCAGAGCCGTTGACCACGCGAAAGGCCCCAATCCATGACTAGCATCTGAAATCCACTCTGTTCGGACGCCAAGCGCCTGGGAGGGGCGGCGCCGGCCAGACCAACAGGAGGGCTCAACCGCGTGTCCCACCAGCACGTCCATCCCGTCAGCTCCCGCCCGACTCCGGCCGACGTCGCGCTACCGCCCGCCCTGCCGTACCCCGACGGCTGGGCCGCGCTCGCGTTCTCCGCCGAGCTCAGGCCCGGCACGGTGCTCACCCGCCAACTGGCCGGGGAGGACGTGGTGCTGTACCGGCTGCCGGACGGCCGGCTGCGCGCCGTTCGCCCGTACTGTCCGCATCTGGGCGCCCACCTCGGGCTCGCCGAAGTCCAGGGCCGCGACCTGGTCTGCCCCTTCCACCGGTTCGCCTTCGACCCCGACGGCCACTGCGTGCGAACCGGCTGGAACACCCCGCCGCCGAAGGCCGGGCTCTCCCACCTGCCGGTGCGCGAGGTGAACGAGGCGGTCTTCGTCTGGCGCCACCACGACGGCCGGGAGCCGGACTGGGAGATCCCCGCCTGGCACGTGCTGGCGGACCAGCCGCTGCGCCACGCCTCCGTCGAGATGCCCGGCTACGCCCAGGACGTCATGGAGAACTCCTTCGACCTCGGCCACTTCATCACCCTGCACGGCTGGCCACAGGGCGAGTTGGCGTCCCCGGTCGAGTTCGACGGGCCGCACTTCCACATCTCGATGCTGGTGCGGGAGAAGTTCCCGCTGGTCGGGATGCGCGAGGTGGAGGTCGAGGTGGACGGCTACGGCCTCGCGGCGCTGCACACCGACATCCACACCCGCTCGCTCGGCCTGCAGATCTGCTCGCTGGTGATGGCCACCCAGGTCTCCCCCGCCCGGATGCAGCTGCGTCAGGCCGGCCGCTTCGCCCTCGCGGAGCCGGCCGGTCTGCCGCCGGTGGTCGCCCGGGCGGTCAGCCGAACCGCGACCAGGCTGCTGGCCGGTCCGATCTTCAGCCGCACCACCGAGTTCACCTCGGACGACTTCCCGATCTGGTCCACCAAGAAGTACCTCTCCCGGCCACGGCTCGCCGCCGGCGACGGACCGATCGGCGCCATGCGGCACTGGGCCCGGCAGTTCTACCCGCCGGACCACCGGGAGCACCTGCCGGCGCCGGCCTCCCTGGCCGACCGGCACGGCCGGCCGACACCGGACGGCATCGGCTCGCTCCGGTAGGGCCGCTGCGCGGGCGCCCTCCGGCCGAGGTGACGTGTCGTCGACGACGGTGCGGCGGTGGGACTCCACCGGGCCACCGCGCCGCCGCACCGTCGCGCCACCGCACCGCGGCGCCGGTCTTGCCCGGGCCGTGCTCGATCCGCACCGAAGGAACCCGGCCGGCCGCCCCTGGTGGTGCGCGCGGGCCGACGCCGTCCCCGCCGCGCAGTCCCCGCCGCGCTGGCACCGCTGCTGGGGGCATCGCGGCCCCGCGGTTAGGCTGCGCGGCATGGCCCGTTTCGTCCTGACCCGCCGCACCCCGCTGCCGCCCGCCGACTGCTGGGCCCGGCTCACCGCCTGGCCCCGGCACGGCGACCGGGTGCCGTTCACCCGGGTGACCGTGGTGCGGGGCACCGGGCGGCAACAGGGGGACGTCATCCTGGCCCGCACGGCCCTCGGGCCGCTGCGCTTCGACGACCCGATGGAGCTGATCGAGCTGGCGGCCCCCACCCGGTGCCGACTGGCCAAGCGCGGCCGGGTGGTGCGCGGCGGCGCCGAACTGACGGTCCGCCCGGTCGGCGCGGGCAGTGCGGTGGTCTGGGCCGAGGAGCTGCGGATCACCGGCCTGCCCCGGCTGTTCGACCCGCTGCTGGCGTCGGCCGGGCGGCTGGTGTTCGGCCGGGTGCTGGACCACCTGCTGCTACTGCCTCCCGTGGATGTCACTCCTGCTGCCCACTGAGCTGCCAGACCATCCTGACCTGCGGCGACAGGGCTCGGTCAGGACCGCAGCGGGATGAAGTGGTCGGCGGCGACGAAGGTCGGGCGGCGGCCGGGAGCGGCGAAGGGTTCGTCGGGGGTGTCGTCGACGCCGTTGAAGCCGGGCCGGGTCATCTGCCAGGCCGAGGGGGTCGGCCTGGGGAGGGCGTGGGCCCCGGTCGTCGCGGCGCTCGGAGGTCTCCGCGTTGCGCTGGCAGTGGTGGCAGGCGGAGGCAGGGGACGCTCGTACCTTCCCGGCTGCCGCGCCGCCGATGCGATCCCGGTGGCAGCTTGCGTGCCGCTGTGACGGCGATCGCCCTTCGGCACACCTGCCGGCCCCGGCGCCCGCTACGGGTTGAGGGTGCGCCAGTTCAGGTACTGCCGGCGCACGTAGTGGCGCTGGTCGCCCTCCACCGTGATCCGGTCGTGCTCGACCAGCTGCCCCGCCGCCCGCAGGGCGATCGCCAGCGCCAGGCCGTCGCCGTCCCGCAGGAACACCCGGTCGCTCAGCGCGGCGTGGCGCAGCAGGTACTCGCGCCGCAGCCGGGCCCGCCGCTCGGCACCCGTCCGCAGCGCCTCGACCCGGCGCGCCTCCTCCTCGATGCCCGGCGCGTCCGCGTAGGCCCGCTCGGGTGCGGGCGCGCCCTCGGCGGGCGCGACCCACCCCGGCAGCGGTCGCAGCGGCGGGAGGCCGCGCACCCGGAGCACCTCGTCGGCGAACTCCGCCTCCTCGACGGGCAGTCCGCGCTCCCCGAAGAGCGCGAACAGCTCCGCCATGGACCGAGGCGGGACCCCCGCCGGCGTGTCCTCGTCGGTGACCGTGACCTTGCCCAGGAGCGGCCCGCAGACTCGCCCCGGCGGATCAGCCAGCCACAGCCGCAGGGTGAGGTGGTGGCGGCCGCTCTCCACCTCCTCTCCGAACTCCATCGCCAGGCCGTGGAGTTCGGACCAGGCGAAGCGGCGCGGCAGCAGGTACCGGACCAGGGTGACGCCCTGCTCGTCCGCCCGCAGCCAGAAGGTGTACGGCGTCGCGAACAGCGCCGCGGCGGCCACCGTGAGCGCGACCAGGAAGGCTCCCAGAGGGTCGACGGCCTCGGTGCCGGCCAGGGCGAACCCGGTACCGGCCGCCGTCACGAAGCCGACGCCGGCCCGATCGCTCCGCAGCTGCAGCGACGCCAACCGCACCGTGCGCATCCCCGAACCCCCTCCCCCGAGACCGCCCCCACCCTCCCGTCCCGGCTCCGGCCCAGGCAAGCTCCGGCGCCCAGCTGTGACAGCCCCGTGACGACCCCTCGGCCCGGCCACGCGCCGGGCCGGGGCGAGCGCCAGGCCCGTACGGGCGCTACCGCCCGCGCAGCCTGCGCACCAGGTCACGCGCCGCCGCAGGCCAGTCCGGGTGCTCGAAGGCGAAGCCCGCCGCCCGCAGCCGGCCGGGCACGACCCGGCGGCTCTTCAGCAGCAGCTCGCTCTCCGAGCGGAGCGCGAACGCCCCCAGCTCGGCCATCCAGCGGGTCGCGGGCAGGGCCAGCGGCATGCCCCAGCACGCCCGCAGGTCACGCATGAACTCCCGTTGCGGCAGCGGGTTAGGGGCCGCGAGGTTGACCGGGCCGCTCAGCTCGTCGTGCTCGATCAGGAACTCGACGGCGCGGGCGAAGTCCCGCTCGTGGATCCAGGACACGTACTGCGCGCCGCCCGCGATCGGCCCGCCGACACCGAGCCGGGCCAGCCAGGACAGCGAGTCGAGGGCGCCGCCGCGTTCGGGGCCGAGGACGACGGCGGTGCGCAGCGCCAGGCGGCGGGTGTGCGGGGTGTCGGCGTCCGTCTGGGCGCGCTCCCAGGCCCGGGCGATGTCGACGCTGTACCGCCAGGCGGCCGGGGCGTCGGGCTCGTCGCCGCCGATCCGGCCGTCCAGTTCGTCGTTGGGCGCGTCGTGCCGGTGGGCGTAGACGGTGGCGGTGCTCATCTGCAGCCAGACGGCGGGCGGTCTGCGGGCGGCGGCGATCGCCTGGCCGACCGCCCGGGCGGAGTGCACCCGGGAGTCCATCATGGCCCGCTGGTTCTCCGCGGTGTAGCGGCAGTTGACGCTGCGCCCGGCGAGGTTGACGACGACGTCGCTGCCGTCGATCTCCGCTGTCCAGGCCCCCTGGCCGCGGCCGTCCCAGCCGACCTGGCGGGGCCCGGCGGGCCGTCGGCTGAGCACCACGACCTGGTGGCCGGCTGCCCTCAGGCTGCGGTCGAGCAGGCTGCCGAGCGCGCCGGAGCCGCCGGGGATGACGATCTTCATAAGTTCCCCCTCACTTTCCGCTTCGAGCCTAGCCGACTAATTGAACGCGTTCAATTCACACCTGGCCAGCCGGCCGGCCAGGTGGCCCGCCGGCCCTGAAACCGCTCTGAAACCGTGCTGAGAGCGTGCCCCCGCACACTCATGACCACCGAGGGGAGCCACCGAGGCCGCCCTGAGAAGGAAGCCCCCACCCACCGGAAAGAGGCCCGTCATGACCACCACCCCCCTGCACCTGACCCCCGAGCAGGTCCAGGACCCGGTCGGCGCCTACGCCGCCTTCCGCGAGCAGGCCGAGCTGCCCCAGGTCGTGCTGCCCGGACTGGAGACCCCGGTCCGGCTGGTCACCCGCTACGCCGACGTCAAGGCCGCGCTCACCGAACCGCGCCTGATCCGGGACCGCACGAGCATCGCCACCGTCCGGGCCGAGAGCGACCCGCAGGACGAACTGCTCGCCGCCGCCTTCGACGCCTTCCCCGCCGAATACGCCAAGTACCTCTCCGGCCACTTCGCCCTGTTCGACGGCGAGGAGCACGCCCGCCGCCGGGCCCCGCTCACCCGCGCCTTCACCGCCCGGCGGATCGCCGCCCTGCGCGAGTTCGTCGAACGCACCGCCGCCGAGCTGCTCGCCGAACTCGCCGACCGCGACCGGCTGGCCGCGTTCGCCTACCCGCTCAGCACCCGCGTGATCTGCGAGCTGGTCGGGGTGGAGGCCGAGGACCGGACCCGGGTCTGCGACTGGATCCGCGACCTCGCCTACGGCGACGGCAGCGGGGTGGTGGACGGCCTGGTCGGCATCGTCGACTACGTCAAGGGGCTGATCGGCCGCCGCCGCGCCGAACCCACCGAGGACCTGATCTCCGCCCTCGTCCACGGCACCCGCGAGGGCGAGGAACCGCTCGACGAGGACGACCTCGTGTCCATCGTGATCCTGCTGATCAACACCGGCATCACCCCGCCCGCGCTCTTCCTCGCCCACGGCCTGCTCGCCCTCTTCGACCAGGCCAGTACGAGGGCGGCACCACGGATCCCGCACTGGTCGCCCCCGACGGCTGGACCCTCGACCAGCACTTCCTCGACCTGCCGGGGCGCAAGGAGGCGCAGGTCGCGCTCGCCCTCGACTACCACTCCGACGTCGACCTGTACCCCGACTGGCAGCGGTGGCTGCGGCAGCACCAGCCGCCCGCGCTGGTGCTGTGGGGCACCGGGGACGCCTTCTTCCTGGAGGCGGGTGCGCGGGCCTACCTCCGCGTAGTCGGTCAGGGAGCAGCGCGCCATGCGACTGTTCCAGGACACCGACCTCAGCCTGCAGTCGATCGCCGCCAAGGTCGGGTACAGCGACGTCCGCGCGCTGCGCCGCGCCGTCCACCGCTGGCGCGGCCAGGCCCCGACCGCCGTCCGCCGCGCGCTGCTGACGTGACCCCCGCCGACAGGACCACGAGGAAACCGGCGTGGCGCGAATGGCCCGCTTCGCGGCGCGCTGAGGCGGCCGCAGTCCCTGTCCCGCCCCATGGGTTCGGTCCTGGGGCGATCCCGCGCACCGGGGCAGCTTCCTCCCGCCGGTCGCCGTCATCACCGACCGCGACTGGAGCCAGGTGGCGGACGCAACCGCGGGCCGCACTCCAGAGGGCCACGCGCCCCGACGGCCGGTTCGAAGGCCTCGTCTTCACCCGACCGGACGGCTCGCCCCTGCGACCCCAGTGGGTCCTCGGTCAGCTCCGCAAACGCACCGCCGAACTCGGCCTCCCCAAACGACGTGGCCCGCTGGCCGGGCCTGGGCGCCCGCCGGGTCGACATCGGGCGGGGTGACCACGTCTCCTGGGTGGCACCGGCCGACGGGTGGTTGGATGCCCGCGATCAGATCAGCAGATCGAAGAGTTCGAACGCCTCGTCCCACTGAGCCGTGGAGGGTCGGCGGGTGTCGCGGGCAATGGTTTTGAGGGCGCGGGCGAGGGCGACGCTGAGGCCGCCGGCCAGGTCGGGCAGCATCTGCTGGGTGTCCTCGGCCGCGTCCATGCCGAGGGTGGGGCGGGCGGCGAGCTGGTCGAGCAGCGGGCGCAGTTCGATGCCCTCCTCCAGCTTCTTGAAGGCGTGGATGCTCTCTTGCAGACCTTTGGTGACCGGGAGGTCCGGTGGCTTGATGATGTCCCGGCCGTTGGCCTTGGCGGCGGCCGTGCCGATGAGGAAGAGGTCGTAGAGCTTGGCGTCCACGAAGTCGTTGTAGCGCTTGAGGTCGTTCTTGTTGACGTCGAGGCCGGCGGCTGCGCGGAAGAAGCGTTCGAACTTGGGAACTCCCATGACGGGCATGGCATTTCACCTTTCGCGGCGGTGAATGGGCTGGGGTCGGTGGGCTGAGGTCGGTGGGCTGAGGTCATCGGACAGAGGGTGGTCCCACCTCCCCGAGGTGCTCGTGCGCCAGGCGGACGGCCATGGCCCCCTCGCCGACCGCGGAGGCCACCCGCTTGACCGAGCCGCTGCGGACGTCGCCGACGGCGAAGACTCCCGGCAGACCGGTCTCCAGTGCGAGCGGGTCGCGGGCGAGCGGCTTCCAGAGGTCCGCTGTCAGATGGACCACGTCCTGCCCGGTCGGAACGAAGCCGCGCGGGTCCAGGGTGACGGCGTCGGCGAGCCAGGACGTTCCGGGGCGCGCGCCGATGAAGACGAACAGGGCACGGGCTGCCAGTACCTGCTGCTCGCGGGTGCGGTTGTCCTCGACGACGACGGATTCGACCCGGTCCTCGCCGGTGACCTCCCGGACCTCGGTATGCAGCTGGACATGGATCCGGGGGTGCCGCTCGATCCGGTCGATCAGGTAGCGGGACATGCTGTGGTCGAGGTCCCCGCCTCGGACCAGCAGATGGACGCCGGGCGACTCACGCGCCATGAACAGGGCTGCCTGACCGGCGGAGTTGCCGCCGCCGACGACGGCCACCGGGTCGAGACGGCAGCTCCGTGCCTCCCAGAGGGTGGCGGCGTAGTGGACGCCGAGCCCCTCGAAACGTTCGACGCCGGGGGCGGTCAGCCGCCGGTAGCGGGCGCCGGTGGCCACCACCACGTTCTTGGCGGCGACCGTGCTGCCGTCGGTGAGGCGCACCACGTTGGTCCCGTCGCGCTGTTCCAGGCCGATGGCCTCGGCGGGGACGGAGATCCGGGCGCCGAACCGGTTGGCCTGCACGACGGCGCGTTCGGCGAGCTCCATGCCGGAGATCCCGGCGGGGAAGCCGAGGTAGTTCTCGATCCGGGAGGATGTACCGGCCTGGCCTCCGGTCGCCACTGCCTCCAGGACGACCGTGGAGAGCCCCTCGGAGGCTCCGTACACCGCGGCGGCCAAGCCCCCGGGTCCCGCGCCGACCACCATCAGGTCGCAGACGGACTTTGCGGCGGTCTCGGTCCGCAGCCCGATCACCTGGGCGAGTTCGACGTTGGAAGGATTGCGCAGTACCCGGTAGTCGTGCCAGACGACGACCGGGGTTTCCTGCGGAGCGACACCAAGACGCGTCAGCAGTGCCTCGGCCTCGGTGTCCTTCTCCAGATCGGCCCAGCGGTGCGGGAGGCGGTTGCGGGCGGCGAACTCCAGCAGCCGCCGGGTGTCGGGAGAGAAGGCGGAGCCGATGATACGGAAGCCCGTGCCCGCGCCGGCCAGCATCGTACGGCGCAGCAGGTAGGCCCGCAGTATCACGTCGCCGAGCGCGGGCTCACCGCTGAGCAGGTCGCGCAGAGCGGCCGAACCGACTGCCAGCACCTCGCCGGGTGTGCGCACCACCGCACTGAGGAAGGCGCTCTGGCCTTCCAGTAGGCCGAGTTCGCCGAGGAAGCTGCGCGGAGGGTGCAACTGGACGACGCGCTCCTGGTCGCCGTGGCCTTCGACCACGGCCACCGTGCCCCTGAGGACGACAAAGAACTCCTCGCTGGGTTCGCCCGCCCGGAAGAGCTGTTCCCCCTCGCGGACCGACCGTACCTGTCCGCAGGTTCTCAGGATCGCGATCTGGTCGTCCGTCAGCCGCGGATAGGCGCCATGGACGTCGGCGACGTCCGAGGCATGGGCGGCGGTCACGGTTCACTCCTCTCGGCGGAAGCAGCCGTGGAAACAGCGGTGGAAACAGCGGCGGAGACACACGCAGAGGCAACAACGCCGCAAGAAGCGCGGCCGGGTGAGCCCGCCGGGCTCAGACCATCGCCTCGTGCGCGAAACACCACCGCCAGTCCTCACCGGGCTCGAACGACCGCACAACCGGGTGCCCGTCGCTCGCCGCGTGAGCACGGGCGTGCCGCATCGGCGAGGAGTCGCAGCAGCCGACGTGGCCACACGTCAGGCACAGGCGCAGATGCACCCACGGAGCCCCCAGTCGCAGGCAGTCCTCGCAGCCCTGCGGTGTTCTGGGCGTGACGGGCCGGACCATGGACAGGTGCGGGTCGGGCAGAGTGGTCATCGCGGCCTCCCCGAGGAGGGATCGGCTGGTCCGTGGGACGCCGACAGTGACTCGTCCACCCATTGGCGCAGCGCGTTCGCGGGTGCGGCGCCGGTCTGGCGGGCGACGGGCCGGCCGTGGTCGAGGATCAGCAGGGTGGGTACGGCTTGGACTTCGAAGCGCCGCGCCAGGTAGGGCGACGTGTCGATGTCGACCTTCACGAGCTTGATCCGGCCGGCCAGGTCCTTGGCGACCTGTTCGAGGGCGGGGCTCACCATGCGGCAGGGGCCGCACCAGGTGGCCCAGAGGTCGACGAGCACGGGCAGGTCCGCCTGCCCGGCGACCTCCCCGAAGTCGGCATCGTCCGCTTCGGCGATCCACGGCAGCGGGGCCCGGCAGTTGCCGCAGCGTGGGCTGCCCGCCGCCGCGGCGGGTACGCGGTTGGTCCGGCCGCAGTTGACGCAGGCGACCGTCCACACCGAGGGCTCGGCGGCGCCGGTGCCGCCGCTGCGGCCGGCGCGGCCTTCTGGAGGAGTACTCATCACGGCTCCTGCGGTTCGTCCTGGAGGGTGACGGTCAGTTCGTCGCCCTCGGCGTCGACCAGGATGGTCACGCCTTCGCGTGCCTCACCACTGAGCAGCGCGCGGCCGATCCTGGTCTCGACCTCGTGCGAGATGAAGCGGCGCAGCGGCCTGGCCCCGTAGACCGGGTCGTAGCCCTCGCCCGCAATCAGTCGGCGGGCCGGCTCGGTGAGGACGAGGGTGATGCGCTGCTCGGAGAGGCGGTCGCGGAGCTCTTCGAGGAGCAGGTCGACGATGCGCTCGATCTGTGCGATGCCGAGCGGGTGGAAGAGGACGATGTCGTCGACGCGGTTGAGGAACTCGGGACGGAAGTGGCCGTTGAGCTCGGCCATCACCAGCGCCCGCGCTTCGGGCTTGATCTCGCCGGCCTGGGTGGCCTCCTGGAGGAGGTACTGGGAGCCCAGGTTGGAGGTCATGATGACGACGGTGTTGCGGAAGTCGACGGTACGGCCCTGGGAGTCGGTGATCCGGCCGTCGTCCAGTACCTGGAGCAGCGTGTTGAAGACGTCGGCGTGCGCCTTCTCGATCTCGTCGAACAGGACGACCGCGTACGGCTTGCGGCGCACTGCCTCGGTGAGCTGGCCGCCCTCGTCGTAGCCGACATATCCGGGGGGCGCGCCGACCAGCCGGCTGACGGTGTGCCGCTCCTGGTACTCGCTCATGTCGAGGCGGATCAGGTTGGTCTCGCTGTCGAACAGCGCGGCGGCCAGGGTCTTGGCCAGCTCGGTCTTGCCCACGCCGGTGGGGCCGAGGAAGATGAAGGAGCCGATCGGCCGGCGCGGGTCGCGCACTCCGGAGCGGGCCCGGATCACCGCGTCGGCGACGAGCTGGACGGCCTCGTCCTGCCCGACCACCCGCTCGCGCAGGATCTCGTCCAGCCTGAGCAGCTTCTGGCGCTCGCCCTCCTGGAGACGGGTGACGGGGATGCCGGTCCACGCGGAGACGATCTCGGCGATCTCGTCGGCGGTGACCACCTCGCGCAGCAGCCGGCTCTCGCCCTGTTTGCTGGCGAGTTGTTCCTCCTCGGCGCCCAGGCGGCGCTCCAGTTCGGCGACGGTTCCGTAGCGGAGCTGGGCGGCCCGGTTGAGATCGTAGGCGCGCTCGGCCTGCTCGGCCTCCTGCCGGGCGGCTTCCAGCTCCTTGCGCAGTTCCTGGACCTTGCGGATGGCCTGGCGCTCGGCCTCCCACTGGGCGTGTTTGGCGTCCACCTCGCTGCGCAGGTCCGCCAGTTCACGGCGCAGGTGCTCCAGCCGGGCCCGGCTGGCGGGGTCGGTCTCCTGGTCCAGAGCGGCCTCCTCGATCTCCAACCGGGTGGCCCGGCGGGAGAGTTCGTCGAGCTCCGCGGGCATCGAGTCGATCTCGGTGCGCAGCCGTGCGCAGGCCTCGTCGACCAGGTCGATGGCCTTGTCCGGGAGGAAGCGGTCGCTGATGTACCGGTGGCTGAGGGTGGCCGCGGCGACCAGAGCGTTGTCCTGGATCTTGACGCCGTGGAAGATCTCCAGCCGCTCGCGGATGCCGCGCAGGATGGAGATCGCGTCCTCGACGGTCGGCTCCTCCACCAGCACGGTCTGGAAGCGGCGCTCCAGGGCGGCGTCGGACTCGATGTGCTTGCGGTACTCGTCCAGCGTGGTGGCGCCGATCATGTGCAGCTCGCCGCGGGCCAGCATCGGCTTGAGCATGTTGCCCGCGTCCATGGCACCCTCGGCGGCGCCGGCCCCGACGACGGTGTGCAACTCGTCCACGAAGACCAGGATCCGGCCCTCGGCGCCCTTGACCTCGGCCAGTACGGCCTTCAGCCTCTCCTCGAACTCACCGCGGTATTTGGCTCCGGCCACCAGCGAACTCATGTCGAGCGAGAACACCGTCTTGTCCCGCAGCCCTTCGGGCACGTCACCACGCACGATCCGCTGCGCAAGGCCCTCGACGATGGCGGTCTTGCCGACGCCGGGCTCACCGATCAGCACGGGGTTGTTCTTGGTCTTCCGGCTGAGGATCTGGATCACCCGGCGGATCTCGGCGTCCCGGCCGATCACCGGGTCGAGGCGGCCGACGCGGGCCTCGACGACGAGGTCGCGCCCGTACTTCTCCAGGGCCTCGTATGCTTCCTCAGGATTGGCGGAGGTGACCCGCTGGTTCCCGCGCACCCTGGTCAGGGCCGCGAGGAAGGAGTCCTTACTGACGCCTTGTTCGCCGAGCCGCCGGCCGGCCGCGGTGGTCGGACCCTCGTCCAGAAGGGCCAGCACCAGGTGCTCGGTGGAGACGTACTCGTCCTTGAGCCGCTTGGCCTCCTGCTCCGCGGTGTCGAGTAGTCGGGCCAGCCGCTGGGTCACCATCACCCGGCCCGGGGCGGCGCCCGGACCGGTCGTGCGCGGGCGCTTGGCGAGATCGGACTCGACGCCGTCCCGAAGGGCGGCCGGGTCGGCGCCGGCATCGGCCAGCAGACGGGTGGTCAGGCCGTCCTGCTGATCGAGCAGGGCCAGCAGCAGGTGCTCCCCGTCGACCTCGGTCTGGCCCATCCGTACAGCGACGCTCTGCGCTGCCTGGAGCGCTTCCTGGGACTTCTGGGTGAGGCGGTTCATGTCCATGTCGTGGGCTCCTTGGCGGCTCGTTCGCTGCGCCGCAGCGCGGTCTCCAGGCGATCGATACGGTCGAGCAGGTCCATGACGACGCCAACGGCCGCGTAGTTGAGGCACAGTCCGGCCCGCAGCCGCTGAACGCGGGCGATGGCCGACGGCGCGTCGGCCCGGAACCACAGCCGGCCCCGGGCGTCACGCTCGGTGTCCACCAGCCCGAGGGCCACGAAGCGGCGTACCAGGTCGGGGGGCAGTCCGCTGTGGAGGGCCACGTCGGCCATGGTGAGCTGGTAGGGGCTGGTCCGGTAGACCCGCACCAGGGGGTAGGCGGCCCCGGTGCCGGCCTGTCCGGCGCCGTCGGCGGGATGACGGTGGTCGGCTCTCATGTCTGCTTCCTCGGGTCGAAGGAGGAGACGGCGGCCAGTTCCTCGAACAGCTCTCGTTCGCGCGGGCCGGGCGAAGGCGGCACCATCACCTTGATCTCGGCGTAGAGGTCACCGGGGGAACCCTTGGGATGCGGCATCCCCTCGCCGCGCAGCCGCAACCGGCGGCCGGTGGAGGTACCCGGCGGCACGTGCACCTTGACCGTCCCGCCCGGACCGGAGACCGGCACCGTCGCGCCGAGGGCGGCCTCCCAGGCGCTGACGGGCAGATCGACGTGGATGTCGCGCCCGTCGAGCCGGTAGCGGGGATGGGGGGCGATGCGGACCAGGAGGTAGAGGTCCCCGGAGGAGCCCGGGCCCCGGCCTCGGCCGCCCTCGCCCGCGAGCCGGATGCGCTGCCCGTCGACCACCCCGGCCGGGATGCTGACCTCGTAGCCGCGCTCCCCGCCGGGGCCGCCCAGGGTGATCCTCCGCTTCCCTCCGCGGTACGCCTCCTCCAGGCTGAGCGTGAGTTCGGCCTCCTGGTCCGCGCCGGGGATCGGGCTGCCCCGCCCGGCGCGGCCGGCCCGGCCGCCGAACATGCCTCCGAAGAGGTCCTCGAAGTCCACGCCGGAGGTGTCGAAGTCGGTCTGCGTCCAGGTCCGGGCGCCTGCCCGGTCGGCGCCTCGGGTGCCTCCGAAGGGACTGCCGCGGTACGCGCCGGCTCCGCCGCCGAAACCGTGGCCGGCCGCGACCCGCTCGTCGTAGTCCCCCGGAATCTGCCGGAAGTCCGGGCCGAAGCGGTCGTAGCGGGACCGGGTGTCGGGGTCGGACAGCACGCTGTACGCCTCGTTGATCTGCTTGAAGCGCTCCTCGGCCGCCGGATCGCGGTTCACGTCCGGGTGGTAACGGCGGGCCAGGGTACGGAACGCCTGCTGGATCTCGGCGGCGTCGGCGGTGCGGGGGACGCCCAGCACCTCGTAGTAGTCGGCTGCCATGGCGGCCTCACTCCTGCGTGCGGCTGACCACTACCGCGGCCGGTCGCAGCTGGCGGCCGGCTTCGCCGTAGCCGGCCCGCAGCACCCGCACGACGGTGCCCGGAGCGGTGCCCGGCTCATCCACCACGGACACCACCTCGTGCTGCTCGGGGTGGAAGGGGACGCCGGTCTCCTCGTAGCGGGGGTAACCGAGGCTTCGCAGCACCTCGACGGCCTGGTCGCGCACCGCCTTCACACCGCTGACGATCGCCCCGGAGTCCGAGTCCGCGTGCTCCAGGGCCAGGTCGAGGTTGTCGACGACGGGGAGCCATGCGGAGGCCACCCTGGCCCGCTCGGCCTCCAGCTCTCGGGGGAGTTCGCGGGCGTACCGCTTGCGGAGGTTGTCGAGGTCGGCGAGGGCACGCCGCCAGTTGTCCTCCAGCTCCGCGATCCGGGCGCCCTGCTCCTCGGGCGGCTCCTGTCGCGCCTCATCGGGCATCCGTGCCCCTTCCCCGGCGTCGTGGGCCTGGGGTTCGGCCGCGGCCGGCTGCGCGGACTCGGGCGGGGGCCGGCCCTCGGGATCGCGGGCCACGGAGCGGCGGCCCTGTTCCTGATCCGACATGTCGGCGCCTCAGCTCTTGTCGAAGTCGGCGTCGATGACGTCGTCGTCGCCCTGAGGTCCGCCGCCGGGCCCCGCGCCGGGCTCGCCGCCCGGCTGTCCGACTCCGGCGGCGTGGGAGGCCAGCGCCGCGTGGATCTGCTGGAGCTCGGACAGGAGGCCCCGGACCCGGTCCAGCGGCGCGTCCTGCTTGTCAGCGGCCCGCGCCTCCTCGATGAGCATCCGGGCGCGGGCCCGCTCGTGCTCCGGTACGGCGTCCTCCAGCTCGTGCAGCCGGCGCTCGACCTGGTAGGCGGCGGCGTCCAGCTCGTTGCGGGCGTCGATGGCCTCGCGCATGGCCAGGTCGGAGCTGCGGTTGGCCTCGGCTTCCTGGATCATCCGCTCGACCTCGGACGGGTCGAGGTTGGAGCCTTCACTGATGGTGATGCCCTGCTCGGCTCCGGTGTCCTTGTCCTTGGCGCTGACCTTGAGGATGCCGTTGGCGTCGATGTCGAAGGTGACCTCGATCTGGGTCTCGCCGCGGCGGGCGGGCCTGAGGTTCTCCAGCCGGAACCGGCCGAGCACCCGGTTGTCGGCGGCGATCTCGCGTTCGCCCTGGAGCACCACGATGTCCACGGCCGGCTGGTTGTCCTCGGCGGTGGAGAAGATCTCCGAGCGGCGGGCCGGGATGGTCGCGTTCCGCTCGATGATCTTGGTCATGACGCCGCCCGCGGTCTCCACGCCCAGCGACAGCGGGGTGACGTCCAGCAGCAGGACATCCTTGACCTCGCCCTTGAGCACGCCGGCCTGGGTGGCAGCGCCCAGCGCCACGACCTCGTCCGGGTTGACGCTCATGTTCGGGTCCTTGCCGCCGGTCAGCCGCCGTACCAGCGCCTGCACGGCGGGGATACGGGTCGAGCCGCCGACGAGGATGACCTCGTCGATGTCGTTGTCGGTGATCCTGGCGTCGCTCATCGCCCGCTTGACCGGGTCGAGGCAGCGCTCCACCAGGTCGGCGGTGATCTGCTCGAAGGTGGAGCGGCGAAGCGTCTCGGTGAGGTGCTTGGGCCCGGAGGCGTCCGCCGTGACGAAGGGCAGGCTCACCTGGGTCTGGGTGACCGAGCTCAGTTCGGTCTTCGCCTTCTCGGCCGCCTCGAACAGGCGCTGCAGCGCCTGCGGGTCCTTGCGCAGGTCGATGCCCTCGGTCTTCTGGAATCCGTCGGCCAGATGGTCCACCACCCGGCGGTCGAAGTCGTCGCCGCCCAGGTGCGAGTCGCCCGCGGTGGCGCGGACCTCGACCACGCCGTCGCCGATGTCCAGGATGCTGATGTCGAAGGTGCCGCCGCCGAGGTCGAAGACCATGACGGTCTCGTGGCCCTTCTTGTCCAGCCCGTAGGCCAGCGCGGCGGCGGTCGGCTCGTTGATGATCCGCAGGACGTCGAGGCCGGCGATCTTCCCGGCGTCCTTGGTGGCCTGGCGCTGCGCGTCGTTGAAGTACGCGGGTACGGTGATGACCGCCTCCGTGACCCGCTCGCCGAGCGCCTTTCCGGCGTCGTCGGCCAACTTCCGCAGCACCTGCGCACTGATCTCCTCCGGCGCGTACTGCTTGCCGTTCACCTCGAAGCGGGCCACCCCGCCCGGTCCCTCGACCACATCGAAGGAGACCGCCTTGGCCTCGTCGGAGACCTCGTCGTAGCGACGGCCGATGAACCGCTTGGCCGAGGTGATGGTGCCCTTGGGGTTGAGGATCGACTGCCGGCGCGCGAGCTGCCCGACCAGCCGGTCACCACTCTCGGAGAAGGCGACGACCGACGGGGTGGTCCTGTTCCCCTCGGCGTTCGGGACGACGGAGGGCTCACCGCCCTCCCAGGCCGCGATGACGGAGTTGGTGGTACCGAGGTCGATGCCTACTGCCTTCGCCATGGGAAGCTCCTCCGTCGCGACGCGGGACCGTACCGGCGGGCTGCCGGGACCGCACCTCTCGCAGCCTCGCGCGGCCCGCCGCGCGCTTCCTCGTCCCGCCAGGGCCAAACCGCGCCGCCGTACCGGTCCGCCAGGACAGGAAGGCGGCACAGCCGGCAGGTGGGACCCCGCGCCGAGCGGCGTAGCGTGGAGGACGGGAAGCCGCTGTCGAGCCGCGAAGGGCGCTGCGATGAACGCTGTTCCCCCTGCGACCGCCGGACCCGCGCATATTCTCCCCGAGCCGGGGGCCGCGCGACACGCACTGCTACGGCTGGTGACGGTCATGCTCGACGGCGACGACGAGCGCGAGGTGCTGTGGGGTGCCATGGCGGCGATCGTCGCCACCGGCCCTTTCACCGCCGAAGCCGCGTATGCCGTGCACCACGGCCTGGCGCGGCGCTGCCCGCCACGCCGAGCGGCTGCCTCCGCCGTGGGCCTGCCGGGGAGCGCGGCGGCGCGGGAGCCGGCAACGGACCCCACCGGCGAAGCCCCAGCGGAAGCAGCCGTCGCCGAGAAGGCGGCCGCTGACCGGCTCGACCGGCGGATCGACGCTCTGGACGGCCGCAGCCGGCACCTGCACGAGCCGGGCGGGCCGTGGGTAAGGGCCATCGCGCTGCGGTACCGGGACCACTGCCTCGGCTATCTCGTCGTCCGGTCCATGACCACTCCCTCCGTCGAGGAGACCGCCCTGACCGATCTGCTCGCGCAGCAGACCGGGATCGCCCTCGTGCGCTTCACCGGGCGCCGGGGAGGGTCAGACCACGCCGGGCCGGAGAACGTGCCGGGGATCGGAGGGGACGTGCCGGTGACGGGGGGCAGCGCACCCACCGCCGGCCTCGGCGCAATCATCTCCGCCCTGGCCTCGCAGATCGCCGTCCACGACGCGCTTTCCCGCGCCGCCGTCTCCGGCAGGGGCGAGGCAGGAGTCCTGCAGGTCCTGTGCGACCACACGGGATTCGCTGCCCTCACCGAGGACCGCTTCGGCAACCCGCGGGCCTGGGCGGGTCCCGGCTGGTGCCAACCCCCGAGAAAGCCCCCCGGCGGACCGGGCGCGGGGCCGGAGAGCCGGCGCCGGGACGCCCTGATGGACCGCGCGCGGCGCCGGCCCGGCGCCGTACGGGACCGGAACCGGCTGGTCGCCCCCATCGAGATGGCCGGGGACCTGCTCGGCGCGGTCGCGCTGGTCGATCCGGACCGGCGGGCGGGGCAAGCGGACACCTCGACGCTCGAGCAGGCCGCTCTGGTGCTGGCTCCCCAGCTCTCCCACGAGCGCAGGTTGGCTGAGCTGGAACCCCACCTGAGGCGCGACCTGGTCGACCGGCTGATCTCAGGTGAAGCGACCGACGACGTCTTCGCCCAGGCGGCGTCCCTAGGCCACGACCTGCGTCGCCGGCACAGGGTCGCCGTACTGGAATGGGCCGGGACGGCCGAGAGGGCCGCGCTCGGCGACGCGGTGGCGCGCGCGGCCGGGCGGCTGCGGTGGGAGGTGCTCGGCGGCTCTCGCGGCGAGACCACCGTTGTCCTGATCGCCCGTGAGGACCGGCGCGATCCGGGACGCGAGCTGCACCGGGCCGTCTCGGACGAACTCGGCACCGCGACCGGCGCGATCGGGGTCGGCGGCCACTGCGACGTCTTCACCGATCTGCCGCACTCCTACAACGAGGCCGTCCGCGCCCTCACCGTCCGCCGCCGGTCCCGGGATCCGTACGGCAGTACCGGTTTCGAGGAGCTGGGCCTGTGCCGCATGATGGGCACCGGCGACGGCGAACGGGAAGCCGACCGCTTCGTCCACGAATGGCTGGGTCGGCTGCTGCACTACGACGCCCGCCACCACACCGAGCTGGTGACGACGCTCTCGCACTATCTGGAGAGCGGCGGCAGCTACGACGCGACCTCCGAGGCGCTCCTCATTCACCGCAGCACCGTCCGCTACCGCCTCCAGCGCATCCGCGAGATCACCGGACACGACCTCGGCAACGTCGAGACCCGCCTCAATCTGCACGTCGCCACGCGCATCCGCAACGTGCTCGACACACCCCTTCCCCGCTGACCGTGGCGCCCGACAAGGCGTCAGGAATCCTTCGAGGCCCGGGATGGCACCACTGCGGCCCGCCGCCTTCGGAGCGACAGCGGGGGCGGCGGAGCGGAGGCAGCGTCAGCCGAAGTGGCGCTCGGGTCGGTTGCCGAGCGGAAGGCGCTCGACCCGGATCGCCCTGCGCGGCAGCCCGGCAGGCAGTGAAAGCAGCAGGGCGGCAGCGGTGAACAAGGCGTAATGTCCGCTCTCGACCCCCGGTCCGGACCAGCCGAGTTCGGCATGGCGGTGCTCGACGAAGGCGTTGCAGCACAGCCAGGCGGACATCCCGACCACCGGCGCGGCCAGGGGCCGGGAGAAGCCTCCGGCCAGCGCGGCCAGGCCGATGTACGCGAGGTACGGGAACCAGCCGGCATGGAGCTCGCCCAGCCGGCCGAGGCCGAGCGCGAGCACGCCGCCGGCGACCAGGGCCACGGTGCCGGACACCGAGACCGGCAGGCGGTCCAGGACGGGACGGTAGCGGCGGCTGCCGGGGCGGGCGGAGTACATGCGCACAGTCGGACCTACCCCTTCACCGCGAGTTCGTTCGATGCCAGCCAACCTTTCGCCCGCAGCCGCTCCGCTCCGCCTTGACGGAATCCTGACGCCATCGCCCGACATCGCAACGCGATCCTGACGCCCCGGACCGCCGGGCCCCCTGCTCGACGGCACGACATCAGCCCACCGCGCGAGCCAGGCTGATCACGAAGGCGGTGCCGCCACCCGGCGCCTCCTCGACGACCAGTTCGCCGTTCATCGCCTCCACGAAGCCGCGCGCCACCGCGAGTCCCGGCACCTCCCGGGCAACGGCCTCGTCACCGCGCACGGTGACCCGGACGTCCACCCGCCCGGCCACCGGGCCGGCGTCGATCACCACCGGCCCCGATCCTGTCCTCCCATAGGTCAGGACATCCACCAGCACCCGCTCCAGCAGCCCGGGATCGACGAGCACCCGTGGCAGACCCGATCCCAGGTCGATCCGGACCCCGGCCACCCCGTCCGCAGCCGCCCGGACCACCTCGCCCACCGCAGTCGGCCGCAGCACCACCGGCATCACCCCGGCCCGCAGCCGGCTCAGGTCCAGCAGGTTGGCGACCAGCCGCTCCATCCGCTCCACCTCCGCACCGATCCGCTCCTCGGCCGGGTCCGGAAGCCGCTCGGCTTCCCGACGTACCGCCGCCAGCGGCGCGCGCAGATCCTGCTCGACCGCCTCCAGCAGCGCGGTGTGCAGCGCGTCGGTGTGCGCGAGCACGTCCGCCGCCGACGCCTGCGCGGCCAGCCGCTCCCACTCCCGGGCCAGCCTCAACTGCGTGACGTACGGGCCGAGCAGCCGGGTGTCCTCCTCCGTGAGCGGGGTGCCGCGCAGGACCAGCACCGCGTCCTCGCCGAGGTCGACGGAGAAGGACGCCTCGTCGGGCCGCTGCGGCACCGTCGCCCCGGCCGAGGCCGCCGGCTGCCAGAGCCCGCCCGTCCGCACCAACACCGCGGCACCGTCCAGACCGAACACCTGCCGCAGTTCCGCCACCAGTTCGGGCAGGACCCGCGGCCCGGACTCCACCGTCTCCCCCGCCAGCCGGGCCAGCACCGCCGCCTCCGCCCGCGCGCGGCCCGCCTGCTGCGAACGCCGCGCCAGACCGTCGATCAGATGGGAGATCACCCCGGCCACCGCCAGGAACACCACCAGCGCCGCGACGTCCGCGCCCCGCTCCACCGTCAGGCTGTGCCACGGCGTGGTGAAGAAGAAATCCGCCGCCAGCGCCCCGGCCGCCGTACTGCCCGCCGCCGGGAGCAGGCCACCCGTCCGGGCCGTCCCCGCCACCACCAGCAGCAGGCACAGCAACGCGCCGGACAGACCGAGCGAGTCGCGCAGCGGCGACAGTGCCCAGGCCAGCGCGATCGCCCCGACCGGCCCGAGCAGCCACGCCGACCGGCGCCGCCCGGCCGGGACCAGCGCCGGGCGACGGCGCCGGGGCGCGGGCGGCACCGCCAGCAGTCCCGGCTCGGGCGGCGGCAGCACACGTACGTCGATCGGGCCTGCCAGCCGGATCACCTGGTTGATCACCGAGCCGGAGAGCAGCTCGCGCAGCCGGCTGCGACTCGTCGGTCCGAGCAGGATCTGGGTGGCGCTCTCCGTCCGGGCGAAGTCCACCAGCGTCCGGGCCACATCGCCGCCGCTCACCTCGACGAAGGTGCCGTGCAGCTCCCGCAGCAGCGCCCGCTGGGCGGCCAGGCCTGGCGGCTCCCGCTCGGCCGTGCCGTCGTCCAGCCGGACGTGCACGCCGATCAGGTCCCCGTGCACCCGGGTCGCGGTGCGGGCGCCCCGGCGGATCAGGTGCTCGCCCTGGGGGGCACCGTTCAGCGCGACCATGATCCGTTCCTTGGTCTCCCAGGGCGCCCGGATACCGTGCCGGGCCCGGTAGTCGGCCAGCTCCTCCTCCACCCGGTCCGCGAGCCAGAGCAGTGCCAGCTCCCGCAGGGCGCCCAGGTTGCCGGCCCGGAAGTAGTGGTCCAGCGCCACGTCGATCCGGTCCGGCGGGTAGATCTCGCCCTGCGCCATGCGCGCGCGCAGCGCCTGCGGGCTCAGGTCGACCAGCTCCACCCGGTCGGCGGCCCGGACCACCTCGTCGGGGATCGTCTCGCGCTGCGCAACACCCGTGATCTGCTCGACGACGTCGTTGAGGCTCTCCAGGTGCTGGATGTTGAGCGTCGTCGCCACGTCGATCCCGGCCTCCAGCAGCTCCCGCACGTCCTGCCAGCGCTTCTCGTTCCGCCCGCCGGGCACATTCGTGTGGGCGAGCTCGTCCACCAGCGCAAGCGACGGGCGGCGCGCCAGCAGGGCGTCCACGTCCAGCTCGGTCAGCTCCATGCCCCGGTACGACACCGCCTGCCGGGGCAGCGCCGGCAGGTCCCCCAGCTGCTCCTCCGTAGCCCGCCGCCCGTACGTCTCCACCAGGCCGACCACCACGTCCAGCCCCTCGCCGCGCAGCCGCCGGCCCTCCCGGAGCATGGCGTACGTCTTCCCCACCCCCGGCGCCGCCCCCAGGAACACCCGCAGCTTCCCGGTCACCGCCGCCTGGCCACCTCCTCCGCTTCCACGTCCATGCTCCGCCCTTTTCCGAAGTCAGGCCCTACCCGACGTGGACCCGCGGGCGCCGGGAGCCGTCCGGCTCCGCCTCGCGCAGCACCTCCCGGGTGACCGGGGCGACCTCGCCCTGGCCGAACAGGAAGAACCGCAGGAAGCGGCCGACCGGGCTGCCCCCGGTCCACTCGAAGTAGCTGTGCGGGATCTGTCCCGTACCGTCCCGGATCGTCAGCAACAGGGCCGCCAGCGCGTCGAAACACTGGAGCTCTCCAGCGACGGCACCCGGTAGCGATCGTGCAGCACCTCGCCGCGCACCTCCAGCACCGACTCGAACTCGGACGGGTCCGGGGCCCTCACCGAGCGCTGTAGCTGGCGGGCGAGCGCAATGGCGGACAGTGGCACTGCTGCCTGCCCGGTCGGCTAGGGTCGGCCACCCAGGGCGCCCCGCCCGCCCGGCCCCCAGGCCCGGTGAGCGGGGCGCCCTGGTGCGCTGCGCGGCCGCGCAGCGGGCAGATCATGCAGGTGCGCGCGACCGCCCGCAGGCACCGCCGGGCCCGAGAAGGCCGAGGCCAAGGACTCGTCGAAGGCCCGGCGGTAGCCCGGACTACCGGGAGCCCGCCGCAGGGCGCGACTTGTAGAAGGACTCCTCCAGGTAGGCGGCCTCGTGCGGCTGGTAGGGCTCCTCCAGGTAGGCGGCCTCGTCATCGTCGAGTTCGACGTCCACCGCGGCGACCGCGTCGGCCAGTTGGGCCGGCTTGGTGACCCCGACGATGGGCGAGGTCACCACCGGGTTGCGCATGACCCAGGCCAGGGCGACCTGGGCCGGGGACAGACCCCGCCTGCCCGCGATCTCGTGGACACGCTCGGCCACTGCCTGGTCCCCGTCGCGGTAGAGGATCTTGCCGCCCTCGTCGGTCTCGGCACGCGCCGTGGCGGTGTCCCGGACCCGCGTCAGCCTGCCCCGCGCCAGCGGACTCCACGGGATCACGCCGATGCCCTGGTCTGCGCAGAGCGGGAACATCTCCCGCTCCGCTTCTCGGTGGATGAGGTTGTAGTGGTCCTGCATCGACACGAACCGGGTCCAGCCGTTCAGGTCAGCCAGGTAGAGGGCCTTGGCGAACTGCCAGGCGTACATGGAAGAGGCTCCGATGTAGCGGACCTTCCCGGACTTGACCGCGTCGTGCAGCGCCTCGAGGGTCTCCTCGATCGGGGTGTCGTAGTCCCAGCGGTGGATCTGGTACAGGTCGATGTAGTCGGTCCCCAACCGCTTCAGGGAGGCGTCGAGCTCGGCGAAGATCGCCTTGCGGGACAGCCCCGCGCCGTTCGGTCCGGGGTGCATCCGCATCCAGACCTTCGTGGCGAGAACGACCTCCTCGCGCCGGGTGAAGTCCTTGACCGCCTGACCGACGATCTCCTCGCTGCTTCCGGCGCTGTACCCATTGGCCGTGTCGAGGAAGTTGATGCCGCCCTCGAGGGCCTGCTTGATGATGTCCCGGCTGGCGTCCGCGCCCAGCGACCAGGGCTCGCCGCCCCGGTCCGGCTCGCCGAAGCTCATGCAGCCGAGAGTGATGGCGGAGACTTCCAGACCGGTCGTTCCGAGTTTGACGTATCGCATGGTTCGGAACCTAGGGGTTGGAGTGCGCTCTAACGCAAATTCGAAGGCGTGAGGCATGCGCACCCTGTCAGGTTTTGACCGTTTTGGTCAGACCTACCAGAGAAACCAGTAGTAGTGAGTGACGAACCGTCAATTCCCGGCCCAGCGCGTGGGGCACTACTCAGCCCCTCGACGGCAAACCGCCCTCGCGGGTCCGTCGCCGCGATCGATCATCGCTCGATTGCCAAGGACGCCTGCCAGTAGGCGTGGTGGGCGATTGCAGCAGAGCAGACACGGCTCGCCCGGTCATGATCGCGGTTCCGGTGACACTCCGTGGCTCTCGCACGGAAAGTGATCCAGAACCAGTTTTCGCGGAGCGTGGACACCGTTCTTCCGACCACCCTCGAACGCTCGACAGCCCGGCGCCGTAACCGCTCCCGCGTGGCCCTCTCGGCGTCGGTCAGCCCGCCGCCCTGCGCGTACCTCACACTCCAGGGCTATCGGTGCCGGCACCCAACTGTCAGGCGAACGGCACCGACATCACTCAATCAAGTTCAGTAGCATGATGAAACTAGTGTCGAACTGCAATCTAGGTGGCCCCGTGGCGAACGACTCGCACCCCGTCGTGTTCCAGCACGGCCAGACGTTTCTGGCGACGATCTCGGAGCGCTGGAACTATCAGATCCTGCGCGAGGTCTTCTTCGGCACCGCGCGGTTCGGCGAACTGAAGCGCGCGCTCGGCATCTCGACGAACATCCTGACCGCGCGTCTGAACGCCCTCACCGAGCTGGGCCTGCTCACGCGGCGGGCGTACCGCGAGGACAAGCAGTGGTTCGAGTACGAGCTCTCGGACGCCGCTCGCGAGCTGGTCGTGCCGGCGATCGTGGCGATCACCCGCTGGGCCGAGGAGCACGGACCGGATCCGCAGACCGCCGGCACCGGCCCGCGTCGGCCGCTGTTGCACACCGTCTGCGGCGAGGAGACCGAGCCCTACCTGGCGTGCAGCGTCTGCCACCGGCCGATCCTGGCCTCGAACCTGGTCCCACTGGTTGCAGAAGAGAACTAGTTGCAATATGCTCCTAGCACGAGAGTGGAGAACGATCCCCGTCAGAGAGGAATCGCCATGACCACGACCTGGCTCGACGGCGTCACCGAACGGCTCATCCCCACCTCCCTCGGCTTGATCAACGTGCGCGACGGCGGCAAGGCGGACAGCCCGCCCCTGATCTTCTGGCCGAGCCTGATGATGGACGGCACCATGTGGCGCCACCAGTACGAGCACTTCGCCCCCACCCACCGCGTGCTGCTCATCGACAGCCCCGGACACGGCAAGTCCGACGCCCTGCGGCGGATCATCGACCTCAAGCAGTGCGCCGACGTGCTCGTCGAGATCCAGGACGCGCTGTGCATCGACAAGGCGGTGCTCATCGGCAACAGCTGGGGCGGCATGCTGGCCGGCGTCTTCCCCGCCTACCACCCGGACCGCTCGGCAGGGACGGTCGGCATCAACTGCACCGCCTCGCTCCCCACGACCTTCGAGAGCATCTGGGCCACCGCGCTGGCCGGGTACCTGTCCCTGAACTCGAAGATGCCGCAACTGGCCCTGAAAGCGGCCCGCGGCGCCTTCGCCGGGCCGACCGCCGAGGCCGAACGCCCGGAGTTCGTCGAGTTCCTGAAGTTCGTACTCACCAACGACCCCAAGTCGGTCGCCTGGGCGCTGCGCAGCATCCTGATCGGCCGCCGCGACGAACACCGCCTGCTCGCCACGATCAAGCACGTCCCGGTCCTCGTGATCGCCGGCGAGGAGGACAGTCAGTTCCCCGTGCACGCCGTGCGCCGGATGGCCGACGCGATCCCCACCGCCACCTTCACAGTGCTGCCGCACACCGGCCACCTCGCCGCCCGCGAGAACCCGCAGGCCGTCAACGCCGAGATCGACGCCTTCCTCGCCGAACTCCCCGTGCTGGAAAGGATCTGACCAGCATGACCGCCACCACCACCGACCGCGGCGAAGCCCCCGGATGGGTCCACGCCTTCATGCACGAGATCGACACCCTCGAATTCGCGACCGCGTTCGCCACGAACCTCGACCAGGACACCGAGATGGTCTTCGGTACGGCCCGCGTACACGGAGTCGAGGCCATCAAGGACTTCTTCGTGAAGATCGACGCCCCGCTCACCACCACGCACGAGGTGATCGAGACCTGGACCGTCAGGGACGTGCTGATCCTTCGGGGCGAGGCGACCATCGCCAAGAAGACCGATCCCGACAACGTCGTGCGGGCCCCGTTCACGCACATCTTCCACCTCGACCAGAGCGACGAGGCGGCACCGCGAATCCGCAGCCTGCACATCACGGCAGGGCCCGTCGATCCCGGCACCCTGCTCTGACTACCACTCGACCGGACCAGGTCGAACACCGCCTGCCAGTCCTCCACCGAGGTGCCCTCCACGAACACATCCGGCAGAGCACCCATCAAGAACACGCCCCGGTAGCAGGATGCCCGGAAGAGCGTGACCGAGGTTTTGGCGAGACCTCCGCCCAGGCTCTTGGCAAGTGCGTAGTAGTCACCGCGCAGCCGGTCGGCAGCCCCCGCGCCGCAGAGACGAGGAGATGCTGATGGCCCAGGACCGCCCGATGGTCGAGGATCTGCACGGCGTCTGGCGGCGCACGCTCGTCCGCGAGGTGGACGGCTCCACGGACCGGGCCACAGCTGTCAGCTGGATCCAGGGGCCCTCGCTCTTCGGGGACCTGCGTCAGCCACCCGGGCTGGTCGAGCTGGTCGGCAGGGCGGCTCTGTCGACCCTGGACCGGCCGCAACTGCTGGCCCTGTGCGAGCAGAAGGGATTTGCCGGCACCTTCGCTCAGCAGGGCGACGCGTTCGGCTGGGTGCGCCGGATCGATCTGCACCCGCCGGCGCCGCTGGCCGACGCCGGCACCCTGCGCTGGGAGGGTGAGGTGCTGGTCGAGGAGGGCCTGCACGAGGACTACCTGGAGCACTGGGTAGCCGTTGAGCGGCCGTCCGAGGCCCCGGCGGCCGCGCTGCTCGAGGACCCGGCGCAGGGGTGCGCGGGGGTGCTGGTCCGGGCGGGCTCGTGGTTCGCCTACGCGCGGGACCGGTCCGTGCCGCTGCCCGCGCAGTCGCTGTCGCTTCCGTTGTCGCCGTTGCTTCCGTTGTCGCCGTTGCTTCCGCTGTCGCTCGCCGAGCAGGTCAGCGGGTGCGGGACTCGTGCCGAGGCGGCCGCGCTGCTGGACTGCGAGGTGTCGATCGGCCGGGTGCGCGCCGGCCGGTGGGAGATCGTCCGCTCCACCCTGCCGAATCGCGTCGGGGGGCAGCTGGCACCGGAGTTGAACGGGGACGGGGACGGGCTACGGATCCAGGACGCCGATCCGCAGGGCCGGGCCCGCCCACGCTCCTGGCGGCTGGCGAGGGTGGAGGGCCCGGCGCGGTTGCTGGCGGCGCGCTGACGCTCGGAGGCCGTCTCAGGGCTGGAGCGCATCAAGGCCGGGCCGGGCCGAGCGGCCACGCAGCAGGACCAGCAGCGTGGCATAGAGCGCCACCAGGTAGCACGAGAAGCCGGCTGCGGCGAACGTCCAGGCGGACAGGGTGAGCAGGGTCACCGCCGCGCTGACTGCCATCAGGGTGTAGGCCGTGCGCTCCTCGGTCTCCGGGTACCGGTAGCACTTCACCACAGTCGGGAGGGCGGCGCACCCGTCGGCCAGGATGCTCAGCGCGAGCGCGGTGTCCGGATCCGCGGTGAGCCACCACCCGACCAGCGCGCCCACGCAGAGCCCCGCGCAGCAGAGTTCAGCGGGCGGTGGGCGGGTGGAGCGCAACTCCGGGCGGCTGAGGGCGCAGAGACAGACCAGCAGCGGACCGAGCCCCACACTGAGCGTGGTGATTGCGGACAGCCCGGCGTGGTGGGCGACTTGGGCCGCGAACGCCACACCGGGCGCGAGTGTCCAGAGCAGCCAGGTGACGGGGTTGGGCCGGACCGAGCCACGCAGCGTGCGCAGCGCGTAGACGCCGCTGCCGCACACGTTGAGCACCGCTGCGGCCGGTACCACGTACGAGGCGAACGAGCTGAGCGGCATTCGCTCAGTCCTCGGTGCCGCTGGGTGGCCAGGGCGCCTGCTGCGGGAAGAAGTTGGGGCGCTCCCGGGTGGGTTCGTAGCGGCGCTGCCAGACCGGCGTGGTCGACCCGCTGGTGGCCGGGACGATGGCGGACCAGTCGGCCGGGCAGCTGCGGCCGTTCTTCTGCTCGCGCTCCTCGTGCCGCACGAACTGCTTGGTGGCGAAGTGGTGGTCGATGATGGACACTCCGGCCTGGTCGTAGGAGTGCAGTACGGCCGCGGTGAGTTCGAGCAGCGCGCGGTCGCGCCACAGGGTGCGGTCGCGGCCGGTGTCCAGGCCCATCCCGCGGGCGACCTCGGGCAGCTTGTTGTAGCGATTGGTGTCGGAAAGGTTGCGGGCGCCGATCTCGGTGCAGGTGTACCAGGCACTGAACGGCGCCAACGGGTAGCGCAGTCCGCCCAGTTCGAGGTTCTGGTCGGAGATCGTGGGGAACGCGTGCCAGCGCAGGCCCAGTTGCTCGAACCACGGGTGGTCGGGGTGGCTGATCCGCACCTCGGGTACGGCGTCCGAGGGCAGGTCGAAGAACCGGGGTTCGCGGCCCGGCCACTGGATGACCAGCGGCAGGACGTCGTACTCGGTGCCCTGACCGCGCCAACCGAGCCGTTGCACGGCCTCGGTGAGGGCGACGCTGTCGGGATCGCCCAGCACCGACCCGTCGTGCTGCCGGTAACCGGCGTAGCGGATGAGCTGGGGGTTCCATACCCGGGGGCCCGGCCGGTCGGGCAGGCTTTGCGGGAAGACGCTCAGCAGCAGCCGTACCTTCCCGCCGTTCCAGGCCAGCCGCAGGTGCTCCACGAGCGCCTCGAAGAGCCCGCTCTCGTCACCGCCGTCCGCCGCCACCTCGCGGCAGTCCCGGACCTCAAGCCCTTTCCAGTAGAACTTGCCGATGCACTGGGGATTGTTGCGCCAGGCGATCCGAGTGCCGAGCAGGAGCTCCTGCGAGCTCTGCCGGTAGGTACCCGTCGCGGCCAGTTCCGCGGCCATCTCGCGGACCCGCTGCTCGGCGGATTCGGCCGAGAGGTGTCCCTCGGCGGCGAGTTGGCGCACCAGCTCGGCCGCCTCGGCGGCGGTGGGTGCGGTGGGCGGCTGAGCGGGGATGGCGGCTGGTGCGCAGAGACCTGAGGTGGTCACGATGAGCCCCCTGTCAACGGCGAGGAGCGGGCACCCAGTTAACCCGTACGAAACATGCCCGCTGATCGAACGCTAGCCCACCATGGGTGCGCCGCGAACCCTCAGTGTGCTTGCTTTGACGGAACGCATATGGACGCGATCACGGACTCACGGCTGCCCCGGTCGGCTTCACACCCTGGATGTAGCAGATCCAGGGCAGATCCCCGGCCGCGACCTGGACGAAGCCCGCACCGCGGACCAGGGGTTCGAGCCGGAAACCGACCCTGAGCGGCCGACAACGTCATGATGGAACCCTGACGGGCCACCGAGCCGACCACCCGGGACATCGCCAACTTCTGGCACTGGTCGCGCCGTGGCTCCACGACGCCGCGCTGGTCCGCGACGTCTACGGCGGTGCGGAGGGCGTCCGGCAGAAGACGGACCTCGGGCTCGCCCCGCGGGACCGGTACGAGCTGGGTCAACCGGTCGACTACGTACCGGCCGTGAGCACCATGGACCCGCGGGCCGCCATGTTCGGGCCCTTCGACTACCACCTGGACGCCACCCGCGGCGCCGTTCCGGCCTGGGACAACCGGTTCGCGGTGATGTCCTGGCCGCAGTGGCTCACCTTCGACCCCCATCCGGCGGCGTCCCGGATCACCGCGCCCACCCTGATAGTCACCAGCCGCGACGCGGCTACCCCGCAGGGCACGGAGAAGTTCCACGCCGACCTCGGCGGGCCGAAGACCCTCGCCTGGACCTCGGGCGACCAGTTCGACTTCTACGACCGGGACTCCACCGTCGGCGAGGCCGCCGGCCTCGCCGCCCGCCACTTCGCCGAGACGCTGCCTGAGGCGACGGACAACGGGGCGCGAGCGGGCTTCCGCAACGGCGACCGAAACATTGACGAGTCCCTGACTACCCCAACTGCTGTGACTGGTGTGAGCATTGATCCGCGCCGATCACGGATCGGTGTCACATGAACATGGGGGAATAGTGAAGAACGTTATGAGGCGTGCCTCTCTGGGCGGCGTGGCGATGCTCGCGGCCACCAGCCTCCTGCTGACGGCCTCGCCCTCGGCGTCGGCCGCGACCGGCACCGCGAAGCCGCAGCCGGTCCAGGCCGGACCCTCGGCGCCGCACACGGCCGGCGCCCGCCTGGCCGGCGGGGAACTCGCCCCGTCGTCCAGCCCGTTGCACGTACTGAACGGCTACGTGACCTTCTCGGCGTCCGGGTACTCGCTCGACGCCCCGGCCTCGGTCCTGAAGCAGGTGCCGCAGGCGCAGCTCGAACAGCTCCGGTCCTACCTGGCGCAGGTCAACGGCAACATCAAGAGCGGGAAGCTCGAGATGTCGCCCGACGGCGTGGCGGTTCCGACCGACGCCCTCCTGGACCAGGTCGGGCAGTCGACCGGCCACCCGGTGCCGCACAGCACCTGGCGCGGCCACGACGGCTACATCAAGACACACTGGTACGGCATCGAGGTGGGCCTGGACTCCTGGCTCACGAACAAGGTCGAGGGCGGCTTCTGGGTCGGCGCCGGAGTGGCCGGCCTGGTGGCCGCGCTGGGCGGCGGCCCGTACGCCGGAGCCGTCGCCGCCGCACTCGGCGTCATCGCCGGCGGGATCCAGGTCTGCCAGCACCGGGACGGGTGGACCATCATCTACTGGCTCGGCACCATCGGAGCAGGCGGCTTCGTCTGCAACCCCTTCGGATAAGTAGGTGAACCCCTGCCGAATTCGATGAAGGAGTCAAGCACGGGCCCGGTGACGCGAGTTGGCCTCGTCATCGTCATCGGGCTCCTGGCTCTCGCGGCGCTGATCACGCTCATCACGGAGTGGGACTCCACCCGCAATGACGCGAGCATCCTCGGCGGGGCGGCCTTCACGGCCTCGGTGATCTCCTACGCACTGGGCTGGACGAGGCGGAAGAAGTCCCGCTGAACAACGGCCGCCCACGGACCGGCCGGTGGCGCCGCACCGGGCGCACCGGGAGGCTGCGCCTCCGGGACGAAGGACGCCGGCAGCCCCTGGTGGCGCGCCCGGCCCTTGACCAGGCCGGGCGCCGGCTCACGCCGCCGTCACGTGGCCCGTGGCGGTCTCCAGGGCCGCCCCGGCCTGGTCGGCGAGGGTGACGGCGACGAGGAGGGCCTGGCGGTCGGGGATGCTGCCGGGGACGGGTGTGAGAATGAAGCGGCCGACGTACCTGCCGTGCGCGAACACCCTCAGCTCCACGTCCTCGGCGGGCATGCCCAGGTCCTCGGTCGGCCACGGCTTGCGGCCGACGACGATCGAGCCGTCGTGCTCCAGGCGCGGCGGGTGGCCGAGCAGGGAGCCGTCCTCGAACCGGCACGCCCGCAGGACGAGGAGGTCGACCAGTTCGGCCCGGACGTGGTCCACCACGGCCGGCGCGGGCTTCGAGCGGGCCAGCACGGCAGCGTGGTGGATCCGCGCGAGGTATCCGGTATCGGTGACCGCGATGACCTCGAACCGCCGTGCACGGGACGCGAGTTGGGACACGGCGAGGCCGACCGCGAGCAGCAGGACCGCCGTCGTGAGGTCGGACGAGTCGCTGATGCTGAACCGCTCGTAGGGGCGGGTGAAGAAGAAGTCGAACCACGCGGCGGCACTCAGCGCCGCGACGGCACCGGCCAGCCGGTGCCCCACGGCGGCCACCGCGACCACTACGACGACCAGCAGCAGAGCGACGTTGGTGTTGGCCAGGTGACCGCGCGCCGGCAGCAGTACCAAGCTCACCGCGAGCGGGATCACGACGGCCGCCACCATCGAGTACGGCCCCGCCATCAGGCGCCGCAAGCGACCGACGAACCGGGAGGATCGGGGCATGACACACCTCCTGCCTTCCGGTGTAGCAGCCCGCGCGCCGTACGCAAGCGCCCGGCCGTCCCGTTAACGCGATCCTTGCGCGCCGTGGTGGCGGCCGCGCGCGGCGGCCTCGTGGGTGACCATGTGGACGTCGATGTCCCCGGACAGGCCGACGGTGGTCTCGCCGATGCCCGGACCGGCGAGGAAGCGGCTGAGCCGACCGCGGCGGCTGGTACCGAGGACGAGCTGGGTGGCGTCGTGCTCCCGGGCGAAGCCCAGCAGCGCCCGGGGTACGTCCTCGCCGACCACCCGGTGCAGGGTCCCGCCTAGGCTCTCCACCAACTCCTGCTGGCGGCGGAGAAGTTGGGATCCCTCATCGGAGAGGCCGTCCTCGCGCACCACGTGCACGGCGAGGAGGTCCCCTCCCCCGGTGCGGGCGGCGATGCGGGCGGCCGGCGGATCAGCGTCTCGCCCTCGGGCCCGCCGGTCAGGGCGACCACGACCCGCTCCCTCGTCTCCCACACCTCGTGGATCCCGTGCTCCTCCCGGTAGGCATGCAGCCGCTCGTCGACCCGCCCGGCCAGCCAGAGCAGCGCGAGCTGGCGCAGGGCGGTGAGGTTCCCGATGCGGAAGTAGTGGGAGAGCGCCGCGTCCACCTTCTCGGGCGCGTAGACGTTGCCGTGCACCATCCGGCGCTGCAGCCCCTCGGGCGGCATGTCCACCAGCTCGATCTGGTCGGCCCGCCGGACCGCCTCGTCGGGCACGGTCTCGTGCTGCACCACGCCGGTGATCTTCCGCACCACGTCGTTCAGCGACTCCAGGTGCTGGATGTTCACGGTGGTGATGACCTCGATGCCCGCGTCGAGCAGCTCCTCGACGTCCTGCCAGCGCTTGGGATGGCGGCCGCCGGGCACGTTGGTGTGGGCCAGCTCGTCGATCAGCACCACCTGGGGCGCGCGGGCGAGCACCGCGTCGAGGTCGAGCTCGGTCAGCTCGGCGCCCCGGTAGGTTCGGCGGGTGCGCGGGACCACCTCCAGGCCGGCGAGCATGCCCTCGGTGCGCTGCCGGCCATGGCACTCCACCAGGCCCACCACCACGTCCGTGCCGCGGGCCCTGCGCCGCGCACCCTCCTCCAGCATGCGGAAGGTCTTGCCCACGCCCGGCGCGGCACCGAGGTACACCTTGAAGCGCCCGCGGCCGGGCTGCTGTCCCGTCGACGCCTGCGGCGCGTCGTGCTGCGCCACCGGACGGTCTCCCTTCACGCTCGGCCGATCCGATCCGCCGCTCAGCCGAGCCGCGCGAGCGCGAGGTTGAGGGTGACCACGTTGACCCGCGGCCCGCCGAGGAAGCCCAGGGCACGCCCCTGCCGGTGTAGCTCGACCAGCCGGCGGACGGCCGCAGGGTCGAGTCCGCGCGCCTTCGCGACCCGGTCGACCTGCTCATAAGCGTAGGCCGGGGAGATGTGCGGGTCGAGGCCCGAGCCGCTCGCGGTGACGGCGTCCGGCGGCACCCGGGCCGGGTCGACGCCGTCGAAGGCCGCCACGGCGGCGCGCCGGTCCTGGATCGCCTTCGTCAGCCCCAGGTCGTTCGGCCCGAGGTCGGAGGCGCCGGAGGCGGTCGGGTCGTAACCGGCGCCGGCCGCCGACGGGCGGGGCTGGAACCACTTCGGATCCGGCACCGGCTGTTCCTTCTGGTCGGCCGGGTTCTTCTTCGGCAGGTCGAAGGCCTGCCCGAGCAGGCTCGACCCGACGACCTGGCCGTCCTGCCGAACCTGCGAGCCGTTGGCCTGCCCGGAGAGCACGAGTTGGGAGAACCCGGTGATCAGCAGCGGGTAGGCCAGGCCGCAGACCGCGGTGAGGACCAGCACCAGGCGCAGCGCGGTCAGATGGAGGCGGATGAAGGCGAGCGGCGGGGTCCGCATGGGGCACTCCTTTCCTACCGGGTACCGCCTGGTGGAGGAACCTTTCAGTAGAAGAACTGCACGACGAGGTCGAGGAGTTTGATGCCGAGGAAGGGCAGGACGAGCCCGCCCACCCCGTACACGCCGAGGTTGCGGCGCAGCAGCGCGGAGGCGCTGGACGGCTTGTAGCGCACGCCGCGCAGAGCGAGCGGGATGAGGGCGACGATGATCAGCGCGTTGAAGACGATCGCCGAGGTGATCGCGGACTGCGGGCTGTGCAGGCCCATGATGTTGAGGTGCTTGAGGCTGGGGTAGACCCCGGCGAACATCGCGGGGATGATCGCGAAGTACTTGGCGACGTCGTTGGCGATCGAGAAGGTCGTCAAGGCGCCGCGGGTGATGAGGAGTTGCTTGCCGATCTCGACGATCTCGATCAGCTTGGTGGGGTTGGAGTCGAGGTCGACCATGTTGCCGGCCTCCTTGGCGGCCGACGTGCCGGTGTTCATGGCGACGCCGACGTCGGCCTGGGCGAGGGCGGGGGCGTCGTTGGTGCCGTCGCCGGTCATCGCGACGAGTTTGCCGCCGCCCTGTTCCCGGCGGATGAGGGCCATCTTGTCCTCGGGCGTGGCCTCGGCGAGGAAGTCGTCGACGCCGGCCTCCTCGGCGATGGCGCGGGCGGTCAGCGGGTTGTCGCCGGTGATCATGACGGTGCGGATGCCCATCCGCCGCAGGTCCTCGAAGCGCTCGCGGATGCCGTGCTTGACGACGTCCTTGAGGTGGATGACGCCGAGGACGGCCGCGGGGCCGTCGGCGCGCTGCTCGGCGACCACGAGGGGCGTGCCGCCGGCCGCGGAGATGGCGTCGACGAGCGGGCCGATCTCGGTGCCGGGCGTGCCGCCGTTGTCCTGCACCCAGCTGACCACGGCTGCGGCGGCGCCCTTGCGGATGCGCCGCAGCCCGCCTTCCTCCCCTTCGCGCAGGTCGGCGCCGCTCATCCGGGTCTGGGCGGAGAACGCGATCCACTCGGCCTGGCCGATCTCGTCCTGGGTGCGGGCCCGCAGCCCGTACGCCTCCTTGGCGAGGACGATGACGGACCGGCCTTCGGGGGTCTCGTCGGCGAGGGAGGACAACTGCGCGGCGTCGGCGAGGCGGCGGACGTCGACGCCGCCGACCGGGGTGAACTCGGTGGCCTGCCGGTTGCCGAAGGTGATCGTGCCGGTCTTGTCCAGCAGGAGCGTCGACACGTCGCCCGCCGCCTCGACGGCGCGGCCGGAGAGGGCGAGGACGTTGCGCTGCACCAGGCGGTCCATGCCCGCGATGCCGATCGCGGACAGCAGCGCGCCGATGGTGGTCGGGATCAGCGCCACCAGGAGGGCGATCAGGACGACGAGGGTCTGCTCGGCGCCCGCGTAGGCGGCCATCGGCTGGAGGGTGACCACGGCGAGCAGGAAGATGATGGTGAGCGAGGCCAGCAGGATGTCGAGCGCGATCTCGTTGGGCGTCTTCTGTCGGGCGGCGCCCTCGACCAGGGCGATCATCCGGTCGATGAAGGTCTCCCCGGGCTTGGAGGTGATCTTCACGACGATCCGGTCCGAGAGCACCTTGGTGCCGCCGGTGACGGCGCTGCGGTCGCCGCCGGACTCCCGGATGACCGGCGCCGACTCGCCCGTGATGGCCGATTCGTCGACGGAGGCGGCGCCCTCGACGACGTCGCCGTCGCCGGGGATCAGCTGCCCGGCCTCGACGATCACGTGGTCGCCCAGGTGCAGGTCGGCCGCGGGCACGGTCTCCTCGGGGACGTCCGCGAGCCCTGCGTGCCACGGCCCGGTGATGCGGCGGGCGACAGCCTCGGTGCGGGTGCGGCGCAGCGTGTCGGCCTGGGCCTTGCCGCGGCCCTCGGCGACGGCCTCGGCGAGGTTGGCGAAGACCACCGTCAGCCAGAGCCAGGCCGTGATCAGCCAGGCGAACAGGCTGCTGTGCCGGATCGCGGAGTAGGTGGTCAGCAGCGAGCCGACCTCGACGACGAACATGACCGGGTGGCGGACCATCACGCGGGGGTCGAGCTTGCGCAGGGCGTCGGGCAGGGAGCGGACGAGCTGCTTGGGGTCCATGAGCCCGCCGGAGACCCGGTGCGCCTCGTGCGCGGCCGGGGCGGACCCGGGCCGGCCGGGGTCCACGGGGTCGGGTGCGGCGGCCGTCACCGGCGCAGTCCTTCCGCCAGCGGCCCGAGCGCGAGGGCCGGGAAGTAGGTGAGCCCGACCACGATCAGCACCACGCCGCTCAGCATGCCGACGAACAGGGGCCGGTGGGTGGGCAGGGTGCCGGCCGTCACGGGGACGGTGCTCTGCCGCGCGAGCGATCCGGCCAGGGCGAGGACGAAGACCATCGGCACCAGGCGGCCGAAGAGCATGGCCAGCCCGAGGGCGGTCTCCCACCAGGTGCTGGTGGCGGTGAGGCCGGCGAAGGCGGAGCCGTTGTTGTTCGCGGCGGAGGTGAAGGCGTACAGGACCTCGGAGAAGCCGTGCGGGCCGGAGTTGAGGGCCGCCGACCGCTCCCCGTGGAAGGTCATCGCCGTGCCGGTGCCGACGAGGACGACGGCCGGGGTGGCGAGGATGTACAGGGAGGCGAACTTCATCTCCCGTCCGCCGAGCTTCTTGCCCAGGTACTCGGGCGTGCGGCCGACCATCAGCCCGGCGACGAAGACGGTGACGACGGCGAGCACCAGGATGCCGTAGAGGCCGGAGCCGGTGCCGCCGGGGGCGATCTCGCCGAGCATCATGTCGAGGAGCAGCACGCCGCCGCCGAGTGGGGTGAACGAGTCGTGCGCGGAGCTCGTCGCGCCGGTCGACGTCAGCGTGGTGCCGGCGGCGAACAGGGTGGAGGCCGGGATCCCGAAGCGCACCTCCTTGCCCTCCATGGCGGCCCCCGCCGCCCTCAGTGCCGAGCCTTCGTGCTGCCACTCGAAGAGGGACGTCAGGCCCGTGGAGGCGATCCAGATCAGGGCCATGACGGCGACGATCGCGCGGCCCTGGCGCCGGTCGCCGACCATCGTGCCGAAGGTGCGGGGCAGCGCGAAGCCGATGACCAGCAGGAGGTAGACCTCCAGCCAGTTGGTCAGCGGGTTCGGGTTCTCGAACGGGTGGGCCGAGTTGGCGTTGTAGAACCCGCCGCCGTTGGTGCCCAGGAGCTTGATGACCTCCTGGGAGGCGACCGGTCCGCCGGTGAGGGTCTGGGTCCCGCCGGCCACGGTGGCGATCGGGCCGGCCGCGTGCAGGTTCTCGACCATGCCGGACGCCACGAAGACGACGGCGAACACCACCGACACCGGCAGCAGCAGCCGCAGGACGGTCCTCGTGACGTCCACCCAGAAGTTGCCCACCCGGTCGGTGCCGCTGCGGGCGAAGCCGCGGATCAGCGCGGCGACGACGGCGATGCCGACGGCCGCGGACACGAAGTTCTGTACCGCCAGCCCCGCCATCTGCACGAGGTGACCCATCGTGGATTCGCCGCTGTAGGACTGCCAGTTGGTGTTGGTGACGAACGACACCGCGGTGTTCCAGGCGAGCGCGGCGGGCACGTCGGGGAAGCCGAGGGAGAGCCAGAGATGGCTCTGCAGCCGCAGGAAGGCGAAGAGGAACAGCACCGAGACCGCCGAGAAGGCCAGCACGCCCCGCAGGTAGGACGGCCAGGTCTGGTCGGCCTCCGCGTTCACGCCGATCAGCCGGTAGACGCCGCGTTCGATCCGCAGGTGCCTGCGGGTCGTCAGCACGTGTGCCAGGTAGTCGCCCAGCGGCCGGTGCGACAGCGCCAGCGCGGCGGCCAGGGCCAGCGCCTGTAGGACCCCGGCGAGGGCCGGATCCACCCTCAGGACCTCTCCGGGAAGACGAGGGCCAGCACCAGGTAGCCGACGATCGCGCCCGCCACCACGAGCCCGAGGACGTTGTCGCCCGTCACAGCCGCTCGACCCCCTTGGCCAGCAGGGCGAGGACGGCGAAGACGAGCACCGTCACGCCGATGTACGCCAGGTCCGCCATGCGATCACGCTCCGCTTCCGATCGGCTGCCAGCTCCGATGCTCCGAGTCTCGGCCGGACGCTTCGGACCTGCCGACTTCTCGTACGCCGTCCGGGACGTCACCGGGCGCCATCCCCAGGGACCGTCAACACGCCATAAGGAAACGGATGCTCGGGATCAGGGACGCGTCAGGGCCCGGCGCTCCCCCCGGGTCCGCGGGCATAGCGTCACTGCCGCGCCCCGGAGATCGCGGGATGCGACCACCGTCCCACCGCACCCCCGTGAAGGCAGGCCATGAACCAGCACCTGAGCACCGGGGACCCCGAGCCCTGCGAGCGCAACCCGGCCGGACAGCTCCTGGTACCCGTCCGGTCGGGTCCCCTCGGCCACACGGCCCGGCTCGTCCGTACCGCGCTCGGCAACCGCACGGCGGTCGCCTTCACCTCCCCGCAGCGCCTGGCCGCCGTCCTGGGCCCCGACCAGCCCTGGATCGTCCTCGCCGAGCCCGCGCTGCGCGCCCTCACCGAGCCGCTCGGCGTCACGACGCTGACCGTCGACCCGCAGCTCGCCGCGCCCGCGCCGACGCCGCTGCCGCAGTCCGCGCAGGACCTCGTCACCCGCTCGTCCTCGCCGTACGAGCGGGCCCCGCGCCCGGCACCGTCCCCCGCGCTGCGCCAGGTCCCGCTGCGGCCGGGCCAGGTGCCCGCCGCCTGACAGCCCCGACCGTCCCCTCCCCGAGTCCCCTCCGGGCGGCGCCTGCCCTTGCCCCGGCCGCCGCCCGGAGGTCCACCCTGCCCACCCGCCCCGGCGCAGGCCCCGGCGCGGGCGCCGTCGCACAGCGACGAGCGGCACATGCGTGCCGACAACGCCGTGGGCCTGCCGGTCGCCGCCGTCCCGGTCGGCCACCCCGTTCCGCCCCCGATCCGTCCGAAGAGGTTCTGATGTCCGCGACCACGCCGGTCAGACCCGGCACGAACGGGACGGCCGCCCCGGCGCCCGGCCCCGCCGGCCCGCGCCGACTCCCGCAGGACCCGTACGAACACACCGATGCCCTTGGCCACTACTGCCAAGGGCATCCGCATGCGCCGCCCCGGGACCCCCTTCACACAACCGGCCGTTCGGGGAGCGGCGGCGCACGCCTCCCTACGATCGCACGGCGGGATCGGTATCGTCCGCCAGGATGCCCCTGGTCTGCGGCCCAGCAGCCCCCGCACGGAGGAGGTCCACCATGGCCGACAGCGACTCCCCTGCGCGGCAGCCGGACGTTCCTCGTCAAGGCGTGCACGACTCCGTGCGTCCGGCGGTGGTGATCGCCGCGCTCGGGGTGGTCTTCGGCGACATCGGAACCAGCCCGATCTACACCCTCCAGACCGTCTTCAATCCGGGCGACCCGCACCCCGTCCCGGTCACCACGGAGAACGTGTACGGGGTGGTGTCGCTGGTGTTCTGGTCGGTGGTGATCATCGTCCTGATCACCTACGTGTTCCTGGCGATGCGCGCCGACAACGACGGCGAGGGCGGCATCATGGCACTGATCACCCTGCTGCGACGGTCCGGCTCACCAGAGGGCCGACGGACCACGGCCGTACTGGCCGCACTCGGCATCTTCGGCGCGTCGCTGTTCTTCGGCGACAGCATGATCACCCCCGCGATCTCGGTGCTGTCGGCGATCGAAGGGCTGAAGGTCGTCGAGCCGTCGCTGGAAAGCACCGTCGTACCACTCACCGCGGTGATCATCGTGCTGCTGTTCCTGGTGCAGCGCAGGGGGTCCGCGGCGGTGGGCCGACTGTTCGGACCGATCATGATCGCCTGGTTCGTCGCCATCGGGGCCTGCGGCGTGACCGGCATCGCCGACCACCCACAGATCCTCAGGGCACTGTCACCGACCTACGCCCTGGGCTTCCTGTTCGGCCACTTCGGCACCGCGTTCTTCGCCCTGGCCGCCGTCGTGCTCGCGGTCACCGGCGCCGAGGCGCTCTACGCCGACATGGGGCATTTCGGCCGCCGGTCGATCACCCGGGCCTGGTTGGTCCTCGTCTTCCCCGCCTGCACCCTGAGCTACCTCGGTCAGGGCGCGCTGATCCTCGCCGATCCGGCCCGGGTGAGCAGCCCGTTCTTCCTGCTCGTTCCCCACTGGGGACGACTGCCGATGGTCGTACTGGCCACGGTCGCGACGGTGATCGCCTCCCAGGCGGTGATCACCGGCGCCTACTCCGTCACCTCCCAGGCCGCCCAGCTCGGTTACCTGCCGAGGCTGCGCATCGCACACACCTCCGAGTCCACCATGGGCCAGATCTACGTCCCCTGGATCAACTGGCTGCTGATGGTCTCGGTGCTCACCCTGGTCTTCGCCTTCCGCAGCTCCGCCGCGCTGGCCTTCGCGTTCGGCATGGCGGTCACCGGAACCATCACCATCTCCACGCTGCTCTTCTTCTACGTCGCGCGGGCACGGTGGGCCACCCCGGTCTGGCTGCTCGTCTCCGGCGCGACGGTGCTGCTCACCGTGGACCTGCTGTTCGTCGCGGCCAACGTGACCAAGCTCGCCCACGGCGCGTGGCTGCCGCTGCTGATCGGCGTCACCGTGTTCACCGTCATGACGACCTGGCAGCACGGGCGCGAGGTCGTCACTGCCGAGCGGGCACGGCACGAGGGCCCCTTGCGCGAGTTCGTCGACCGCCTGCACACCGGGGCGGTGCCGGCGCTGCGAGTGCCCGGCACCGCGGTCTTCCTGAACCGCGGCAAGCAGACGGCGCCGCTGGCCATGCGGGCCAACGTCGAGCACAACCACGTCCGGCACGACCACGTCGTCATCCTGTCCATCGAGACCGAGCCGCTGCCGCGCCTCCCCGACGACCGGCGGCTCACCGTCGACGACCTCGGATACGCAGAGGACGGGATCATCCACGTCACCGCCCGGTTCGGCTACATGGAGACACCGGACGTGCCGGGCGCGCTCTCGATGCTCGACCCCACCCTGACGGAGGGGCCGTTGCAGCTCGACCAGGCGTCCTACTTCCTGTCCAAGATCGAGCTCCGGCGCGGAAAGGCCCCGACCATGGCCCCCTGGCGCAAGCGACTGTTCATCGCCACCTCCTACATCACGGCCGACGCCGCCGAGTACTTCGGTCTCCCCCGCGAGCACACGGTCATCATGGGCGCGCACATCGAGGTGTAGGCGCGTCCTCAACACGGTTCGGACGCGCCTCGGCCCCGGGCTCCGTCGTCCTCCCTGGTGGACCGCGTAGCCCGGGAGCCGACCGCTCAGCCACGATCTCGTACACGACACGGTGGCGGCCCGGCCGGTGGGGCGGGGGCCCCCCCCTACCTCGGCACCCCCACCGTAAGCCGGGTGTAATACCGATACGCATAGTACAACCCAGCCCCGAGA